>JBMOFG010000102.1:0-6819 GCA_049314415.1 Polymorphobacter sp. | reverse complement strand
AGTGGATGCCCTGCATCATCATGCGGGCCACCCAGAAGAAGATGATGTCGAAGCCAGTGACCAGCACATCGCCGGGGTAGTGGCGGGCGAGGTCGGGGGTGTTCTCGGGCCAGCCGAGCGTTGCGAAGGGCCAGAGGGCGGACGAAAACCAGGTGTCGAGGACGTCTTCATCGCGCCAGATACCCAAAATCCCTTTAACGAATTTTTCTTTCGCCTCTTCGTAACTGCTTACGATTTCGACCTTGAATTCCGCAGGAACGCCTGCGCGCATGTATCGCGCCCGTGCATCTTCAAGAACGCAGTTTTCGCTTTCCGACACAAAGCACTCTGGCGTTTCAGCCCAAGTCCGTTCACATATGTCAGCCAAGTCGGGCAGCTCGGTGATGTAATCAAAATCACTCCAAGTATCTGATCCGTCAATCTTTCCCAGTTTTGGCCCATACCACGCCGGGATCTGGTGCCCCCACCACAGCTGCCGCGAGACGCACCACGGCTGGATGTTTTCCATCCAGTTGAAATAGGTCTTTTCCCAGGTCTTGGGCACGAACTGCGTCGCGCCGGACTTGACCGCCTCCAAGGCAGGCTTGGCGAGTTCGCCGGCGTTGACATACCATTGGTCGGTCAGCCACGCCTCCACGACCACGCCCGAGCGGTCGCCGTAGGGCATCTGGATCGTCTTGGCCTCGATCAGCTCGACGGCGTCCAGCGCCTCCAGATCGGCAACGACCTTCTTCCTCGCATCGAAGCGATCCATGCCGACATAATCGGCCGGTATGCCATCGGCGGCGATGATCCGCGCATCGGCATCGAAGATGTTGATCGGCACCATGTTATGCCGGTTGCCGACGTCGAAATCGTTGAAATCATGCGCTGGGGTGATTTTTACTGCGCCCGAGCCAAGCTCCGGATCGGCATGGTCATCGGCGACAATCGGGATCAACCGCCCGGTGATTGGCAATTGCACGAACTTGCCGATGACCGACTGGTAACGTTCGTCCGAGGCGTTCACCGCCACCGCGGTATCGCCGAGCATGGTTTCGGGGCGCGTCGTCGCCACGATGATATGGTCGCGGCCATCGGCCAGCCGCACGCCATCGGCGAGCGGATAGCGGATATGAGTGAAGGTGCCGGCGACTTCGCGCGTTTCGACTTCAAGGTCGGAAATCGCCGTCTTCAGTTTGGGATCCCAATTGACGAGGCGCTTGTCACGATAGAGCAGGCCTTCGTTGAACAGCGTCACGAACACGCTTGTGACAGCCTTGTTGAAGCCTTCGTCCATGGTAAAGCGTTCGTTGGCCCAATCGCAGCTGGCGCCCAACCGGCGGAGCTGCTGCGTGATGGTGCCGCCGCTTTCCTGCTTCCAGTCCCATACGGTTTTCAGGAAATCGGCGCGGCCCATCGCCTTGCGGTCGGGCTTGCCGGCATCGGCCAATTGCCGTTCGACCACCATCTGTGTCGCGATGCCGGCATGATCGGTGCCGACCACCCAGCGCGCGTCGCGGCCATTGAGCCGGTGCCAGCGAATCAGCACGTCCTGCAGCGTATTGTCGAGGGCGTGGCCGATGTGCAGCGAGCCTGTGACGTTGGGCGGCGGGATGATGATGGTAAACGGCACCGCGTCGGGCCGTGCCGGGCGAAAGGCGCCGGCGCTTTCCCAATGGGCATACCAGCGTTGTTCGAACTCGGCGGGGCTGAACGTCTTGTCGATGAGAATCATGCTGCGCTGTTAGCGGCTGTGGCGCGCGCGCGAAAGAGCGGGCTTGCATTGCAGCGCCAGCGCCGCCGCCGGCAAATGGTCAGTCGCGACCGGTCAGTCGTCTGATCTCGGCCTGGGCAATTTTTTCGACGATTTCGGGCAGGTTGGCATCGAGCCAGCGTTGCAGCATTGGCTCGAGCAGGCTGCGCATCAGGCCGTCGAGCGTCGTTTGGCCGCCGGTCATCTGCGCGGGGCCGGGATCGATCACCGGCGCTGCCGATTCGGGCAGGGGTGCGTCCGCCACCGGCGGCAGTGGGGGGGCACCATCGTCGGTCATCCGGGACCGGATGGAGGCCAGAATGGAGTCGATATCGGTCGGCACTTCGCTCATATGATTATGTTACAATGCGTAATCGTGAATGACCAGCGTCGGCAGCAGCATGGTGCGCGGGCGCCGTCGCCCGGCCGCCTGCCGGCCGTGGCGCCGAATCGAAACGGCGCAATTACGGGACGAGCGGCGCATGAATGGCTTTGCCAATTTCTGAGTCGCGCTTATATGGCAGGTGATTTGCGCTGCTGATACAGTTGAGTAACGCAGTTGGAAGGATGCGGACGGACATGAAGTTTCGAGTGACAGGTCTTGGAGTTGCCGGGCTGGCCGTGTCGGCGCTGGCGTTGGCGGCGCCGGTTGCGGCGGAAACGCTGCAGGGGGCGCTGGCCAAGGCCTATCGCAGCAACCCGACGCTCAACGCCGCGCGCGCCAACCTGATGGCCACCGATGAAAATGTTGCTATCCAGCGCAGCGCCGGACTGCCCAGCGCTGCGATCAATTCGACCTTTAACGAAAATGTGCTGATCCCGGCTGGTCAGTTCATTGTCATTCCGCGCACACTTGGTACCCAGGCCCAGCTCAGCATTCCCATATACAATGGCGGCAGCATCAAGAATGCCGTGCGCGCCGCCGATGGCCGGGTCGCCGCCGGGCAGGAGCAATTGCGCGGAACCGAATCAAGCGTGTTTAGTCAGGTCGTCGCGGCCTATAATGACGTGCTGCGCGACATGGCGATTGTCGAATTCAACCGCGCCAATGTCAGTAATCTCGGCGTCAATCTGCGTTCGTCACGCGATCGTTTCGAAGTCGGCGATGTCACCCGCACCGACGTCGCGCAATCCGAAGCGCGGTTGTCGCAGGCACAGGGCGACCTTCTTACCGCAGAGGCCAATCTCGTCGCTTCCAAGGAACGCTATATCCAACAGGTTGGCGAAGCGCCGGAGGCGCTGATGTCGCCGCCACCGCTGCCAGGGTTGCCGGCGTCGGTCGATGAAGCCGTAGAGATTGCCATCAAGGACAATCCCGACATCGCCGCTGCAACCCGCAATCTCGAAGCGACCGGTTATGACGTCAAGGCCGCGCGTGGCGGCCGGTTGCCGACGCTGGCCGGGTTTGGCCGCCTCAACCGCAACGACAATTTCGGTGGCGCCATCGTGCCGCCGGGCTTTCCCAAACAGCCGTCGCAACAAACGTCGGGTGTGATCGGCTTGCAGGCCTCGCTGCCGCTTTATCAGGGTGGTTTGCCGGCCGCGCAGATCCGCCAGACCCGGGCGCGCCAGGCGGCGGCGATGGAAACCGTTGTTGGTACCGAACGCCAGATCATCCAGCTGGTGCGATCGTCGTTTATCGCCTGGAAGGCCAGTTTGAATGTCATCAAGTCCGCCGAAGCGGCGATTGCGGCCAACACCCTGTCGCTCGACGGCGTGCGCGCCGAAAATGGCGTTGGCACCCGCACCATCATCGAAGTGTTGAACGCCGAACAGGAACTGATCAATTCACGGGTGCAATTGGCGGCATCGCGGCGCAACGCCTATGTCGCGGCTTTCACCCTGCTGGCGGCGATGGGCAATGCCGAAGCGCGCGACCTCGATCTCGATGGGGTGGCGCTCTATGATCCTAAGGTCAATGCCCGCAAGGCAAGTGGCAGTTTCCTCGACTGGTCGGATGGCACGGCGCCGGTGGCGCAATCGACGCGCACAATCAATACCGCCGCGCAGGATGCCAGCATACAGGGGCCGCCAAAGCCCTGAGGCAGGGCGCGGCCGCCGCCGATCAGAAGACGAACTGGCGCGGCGCGGCAAAACCCGGCAACGGCTTAGCAGCGACTTCGAGGAACGGCGTGCCGCCGATGCGGCCGCCGTTGATCAACCGCCCTGCCGAGGCGCGACCGACGCCATCGCTGCGCACCACCGCCGCGACCCGGCCGCCGGGGGCCAATTGGGCGGCGATGGTGGCAGGAATCGTTTCGATGGCGCCTTCGAACAGGATGACATCATAGGGGGCAGCGGCTGGCCAGCCGCCTGCGAGCGGGCCTGAGACGCTCTTCACCCCAGCGCTGGTCGCGATAGCCACCAGGGCCGGATCGCTTTCGAGCGCGGTAACGTGCAGCCCGATATGGGCCAGCACGGCTGCCGAATAACCGGTGGCCGAACCGACAACGAGCGCGCGTTCGCCGCGCCTGACCTCGGCATGCTGCACGAGCAGCGCCAGCGTCATCGGTTCGAGCAGCCAGCGGCCAGCCGCAACCTCGATTGTGGCATCGGCATAGGCCAGCCCGCGCAGCGCCGCCGGCATAAAATCTTCGCGCGGCAATGCGTACATGGCACCCAGCACCGCTTCATCGAGAATGCCTACGGTCCGCAACTGGCTGTCGACCATCGTTCGTCGCTCTGCGGCGACGTCATCCAGGGCTGTCCGCCGCTCCGCAGCGTCAGCATCCAATGGCACCCGCTGCCCGGCGGCGCGGTTCGATTCGGCGGCATGGAGATCGGCACTGGTCACTTTGGTGTCCTGCAGCAGTCGGTTTGTCGCAGGTGCGGCCGCACAAGGGCGGTTCCGAACGAGCAGCGATGCACGTTCGTCTAGCGATGAAGGTTGCCCTCGCCAAGCTCCATTGCTAGGGGAAGCGCCCGCGCCGGTTTCATGGTGCTGGCCCGATGGCGGAGTGGTGACGTAACGGACTGCAAATCCGTGAACCCGGGTTCGATTCCCGGTCGGGCCTCCAGGCGTTGACGCGCCACTTTTTGCATGGCGCGATGCTTCGCTACTGTTCAGGGCGGGGCGACCGCGATCATCCTAATGTCGTTGACATTGGTGCGCGTCGGCCCGGTGATGACCAGGCCGCCAAGGCGATCAAACAGTGCATGCGTGCTGTGGCTGGCAAGTGCCGCAGCTATGTCGGGCCGGGCACGCCGGGCCATTGCCGGATCGAACCAGCCGCCCGCGTTGTCGTGCGTGCCGTCGATGCCGTCGCTGTCGGCGGCCAGCGCGCTGATCGGGGCGTCATCGGGCAATGCTGCGATCATTCCGGCGAGATATTCGAGATTGGGGCCACCACCACCACCGCTGCTGCGCACTGTGACGGTCAGTTCGCCGCCTGACAGCAGCAGCACGCGCTCCCCGCGCGCGGCATGGCCAAGCGCGCGCGCGGCATGGGCGGCACCGGCAGCACGCGCTTCGCCGGTAAGATCGTCGCCGATGGCGATGACGCGCCAGCCGGCGGCGCTGGCGGCGTGCGCCGTGGCGGCCAGCGCAGTGGCGTTGTTGGCGATGATCTGGACAGGGTGATCGGGCACTTTGGGTGCCGGTAGCGCCCGCATTGCGGTGGCGAGTGCCCGCTCGACCGGCCAACCGCTGTGCGCGAGCACGGCCAGCGCCGCCTCCGGATCATGGGGTGAAGCGACGCTTGGCCCCGAGGCGATGGCGGCGGGATCATCGCCGATCACGTCTGAAATCAGGAAGCTGTGCAGTTCGCCGGCCCGCGCGGCCGCCGCCAGGCGGCCGCCCTTTACGCGTGACAGGTGGCGGCGCACCAGGTTGATCGCCGCGATTGCTTCGCCCGAGCGCACAAGATGGTCGGTGATCGCGGCCTTCTGCGCCAGCGTCACGCCGGGAATCGGGTCGCACAGCAGCGCTGAGCCGCCGCCCGAGATGAGAAATACGACCCGGTCGCCGGGCTGCACACCTTCGGCGAGCTGGCGAATCGTCTTCCCGGCGGCGAGCGCCCGGGCATCGGGGACGGGATGGCTGGCCTCGATCACGGCAATCGCGTCGGTGGCGGCGCGGGCGCCATGGCCGTAGCGCGTGACGACGCAGCCCGAGACGTCGCCGCGCAACGTGGCAGCGGCGACTTCGGCCATTGCGGCGGCTGCCTTGCCGCAACCGAACACCAGCGTGCGGCCGCGCGCTGCACCTGGCGGCAACCGGTTCGGCAGCACGACTGCGGGGCTGGCCGCTGCGACCCCGGCGCGGAAGAAGCCGGTCAGTTGCGCGGCAATCGCCGGTTCAGGCCAGATTATCGCTGGCATGTATCTCCAACTCGTTGAGAAACCGCGGCGGTTTGTGGCCGGGGTCGACCTCTCGGTCGGCGGCGGCAGCGCGTTGGGCGGCTTCGGCTTGGTCCATGCGGCCAGTGTAACGCGCCTGCGGCGATGCGAAAGCCGGTGTTTTGGTTGCATGTTGCCGTACCGATGCGGCATCAAGGTGCCATGACCCGGACCCTGACCGCCCGTATTGAGCGCTTTCCCGTGCGTGGCAGCTTTGTCATCGCCCGCGGCGCCAAGACCCATGTCGATGTTGCCGTCGCCGAAATCAGCGCCGGCGCGTTTACCGGGCGCGGGGAAGCAACCGCCATTTATTATCGTGGTGAAAGCGCCGAAACGATGGTGGCGGCGATCACGGCCCAAGCCGATGCCGTGGCGGCAGGAGCAAGCCGTGCCGATCTGCTCGGCCTGATGCCGGCAGGCGCGGCACGCAACGCTCTTGATGCGGCGCTGTGGGATATCGAGGCCAAGGCCTCGGGGCAGCGCGTCTGGCAGATGCTCGGCCTGCCGCGGCCGCAGCCGCTGCTCACCGCCTTCACGATCAGCCTTGGCGATCCGGCCAGCATGGCGGCAGCGGCGGCGCTGGCGCGGGGGCGCGAGCTGTTGAAGCTCAAGCTGGGCGGCGACGGCGGCACCTTTGCCGATATAGAGCGGGTTGCCGCGGTGCGCCGGGCGGCGCCCGATGCGCGCTTGACGGTCGATGCCAATGAAGCCTGGGGCGGTACCGATATCGCCCGCACCGCAACCGC
>JBMOFG010000101.1:0-6836 GCA_049314415.1 Polymorphobacter sp. | reverse complement strand
TGAAAGGTAAGCAACCTTGGCTGGCGCTGGGGGTCATCGCCAACCTCTGCATCCTCGGTTTTTTCAAATATTTCGGCTTTTTTCTCGAAGAACTGGCGCCGATCCTGCTGCGCTTCGGGATGGGGCGCGACCTGCCGCTGCTCCAGATCGTGCTGCCGGTGGGGATTTCCTTCTTCACCTTCCAGGGCATGAGCTATCTCATCGACATCGCGCGCGGCAAGACGAAGCCCGCCAGCCTGCTCGATATCACCCTGTTGATGTCCTTCTTCCCGCATCTTGTCGCCGGGCCAATCGTTCGCGCCTCGCACCTTGTGCCTCAGTTTGCAACCGTGCCGAAACTGACGCGCGGCATGGCGGCGGCGGGCGTTTCGCTGATCATCTGGGGGTTGTTCAAGAAGGCGGTGGTCGCGTCGGAATTGTCGGTCAATTTCGTCGATCCGATCTTCTTTGATCCCGCCAGCCGCTCAGGGCTCGATCTGTTGCTCGGCGCCTATGGCTATGCGGTCCAGATCTATTGCGATTTTTCGGCCTATTCCGACATGGCGGTGGGCCTTGCAGCGCTGCTCGGCTATCGCTTCCCGCGCAATTTCGACCAGCCCTACCGCGCTGAATCCTTGCAGGATTTCTGGCGCCGCTGGCACATCAGCCTGTCGGGCTGGCTGCGCGACTATCTCTACATTTCGTTGGGCGGCAACCGCGGTGGACTGTGGATGATCTGCCGCAATCTCCTCCTCACCATGGTTCTCGGCGGGATCTGGCATGGAGCGAAATGGACCTTCGTCATCTGGGGCGCGCTGCACGGCCTCGTGCTGGCGGCAGAACGCATCTGGCGGGATCTGAAGCCCGCCGGCTGGCCGAGCTTGCCGCGCCCGCTGGCGACTATTCTCACCTTCCACATTGTCACGCTCGGCTGGATCTTCTTCCGCGCCCCCGATTTTGCAACGGCGAGGGCCTATCTCGATGGTATCGTCAGCCTGCGGCCCGGGCCGGTGTCGCTGACGCCGCTGCTGGGCGTGCTGATTTCCGGTGGCATGGCGATCCACTTTGTTCCGCCAGGGCTATTGCCGCGCCTCGCCGGGCGGGTGGCGCGCTGGCCGGCGCCGGCGTTGGGGCTGGCAATGGGCGGGGTAGTGCTGGTCATTGACGCGATGCGCTTTCAGGGCGTCGCCGAATTCATCTATTACCAGTTCTGAAGCAGGGACCAGCGATGGCCGATCACAGCCTTGAATCGCAGGTGGATGTTGCCGATCCGTCGGATACGGCGGCGCCTCTGCGCTGGACTGCGACCAGCATTGCTGTCGCGGCGCTGTTCCTCCTTGCCACCAACAGCATCGCGCTGAAGGGTTGGATCGATGAGCAAAAGCCGGGGCCCTGGCAATCTCGCGCGGCGGCGCTGGCCGGGGATTGGCATGCCCGTATGACGACATTGGGGTTGGCGGCACCGCGTGCCGCGCTCAACCGGTTGTGGCTAAAGGCCGAAGCTCAGCGGTAGAATATCTGGTCGTGCAGCTGCGTGACGCGCTGCCGGCTGCGGAAGAACCGGTCCGGGCGCGAGGCCGCGCTGTGGAAAAACAGGGCGCCGCGGGTGATATTGCCGGCCTTGCCGTTCAAGGCGGAGCGGGCGGCGTCGACAGCGGCGCGCCACATTGGCGTGTCGCGCGCCGGATTGTAGCTGGCAAGCGGGAAAAACTGCCCGGGTTGGTTGGCAACAGCGCAGACGCTGTCAGGAAAATGACCTGATTCGGCGCGGTTGACGATAACCTGAGCAACGGCAAGCTTGCCGGCGAGAGGCTGGTTGCCGGCTTCGTGATGAACCACCTTGGCAATGCATTCGATGTCGGATGCGGCGACATCTGGTGTAGTAGCAACGATCTCAATGTTGTTGGCATCGACGCTGGCAGGTGCCGGCGTGGCATTCGGTGTATTGGCGCCCGCGCCGGATACCGCGCTTGCCACCGCCGGTGATGGGGCGCTGACGCGCTCGGCAACCATCTGGGCCGAGACGGGGAGGGCGGTGATCGCCGCATAAAGCGCGATCCGCGAGACCGAAAGACGAATCGTAAAGGGCATCAATCCACATTCAATTGCGCGGCCGGGGCCTGCGATCCCGAAATGAGCGGGGGGACCGAGGCGACGACAACGACATGGTGGCGTGGATCGAACGCACCAGACCACCCGGAACAAGCCACTGATTACCCGCCGTCTTCGCCCGGTCAACGCCGTGACGATGAACCGGGACTTAAGCAAGACGGGTTGAGCGGCGGCGTGGCGATCAAAGTCGTAATTAACGCTGTCCTACATTTAACCAAATGAGTTATATTTTGGGTTGTTTCACTAGGGGGGCGCCGATGGACCGCATGACCGCAAAGATGCTTCAGACCGATCTGATCGCCGCCGGGTTCAACCCCGGCGCCATCGATGGCGCTGCCGGGCCACAAACGCGTGCCGCGCTGCGCGCCTTTCAGGCCGCGCACGGGCTGGTGCCCGACGGCATTGCCGGACCGCGCACCCGCGCCATGCTGGGCAAGACGCTGCCATGGATGCGGCAGGCGGGACAGTTGCTTGGCACCCGGGAGCGCGCGGGCGCGGCGGATAATCCGGCGATCCTTGGTTGGGCCCGGGCGCTGGACCTCGCTTATGCCGGTGACAGCGTGCCATGGTGTGGCCTGTTCGTGGCGCACTGTCTGGCCAGCGCGCTGCCGGGCGTGGTGCTGCAGGCAACGCCGTTGTGGGCCCGGAGCTGGACGCGCTTTGGTGCGGCCGTGCCTCCGATGCCGGGGGCGATTATGGTATTCTGGCGCGGCGCTCGTGGCGCGGGCAGCGGGCATGTCGGTTTCCATGCCGGCGAATCCGCCGACGCTTACCATATCCTTGGTGGCAACCAGTCGGACGGCGTCAGTCTGGCTTGGCTTGGCAAGGATCGCTTGCTGGCGGCGCGATGGCCCGCGGGCGGAGTGCCGGTGACTGCGCAACCGGCCCAGGGCCTGTTGTCGCCGGGGCTGTTGTCAGTCAACGAAGCCTGAGCGGCCGGGTCGATCCGCTATGACCGGGGTAAGTTCAGCACATCAACTTGCTGCATTTGGGGCCAAGTTGGCGCACTGGTGTCGCGCAGCGTGGCGATGGCGCAATCCTTCATAGCGCGATCAATGAAATCTGCCGGCCATAATCCGGCTCGCCGGCATGGGTGGTGCGGCGATAGCTGAACCAGCGGACGGGGTCGGCACAGGTGTCGATGCCGAGCGCCGTCACCTTTTGTACCCCGGCCGCCGCCAGTCGCATGGCGACAAAGCCTTCGAGATCGAACTGGAAGCGATCGGCGCGGCCGCGTGCGAAAAACCCGTCATGCGCAGCATCGTCTGCAAGGAAACGGGCGCGAAACCCGGCATCGACTTCATAGCTGGCGCGCGCGATGCATGGCCCGATGGCGGCAACGATCCGGTCTTGCCGGGCGCCGAGCGCCACCATGGCGGCGACCGTTTCGCCAGCGATATCATGGAGCGCGCCCTTCCAGCCGGAATGTGCGGCGCCGATCACCCCGGCCTCGGCATCGGCGAGCAGGATGGGAGCGCAATCGGCGGTCAGTATACCCAGCGCCAGTCCCGGGGTGGCGGTGACCAGCGCATCGGCTTGGGGGCGATCGGCATCGGCAAACCCCGACGTCACCGGCACGACAATCGCACTGTGTATCTGATGCAATGTTACCAACGTTGCGCCAGGGGCGACCCCCGCGACGGTTCGGGCGCGATTTTCGCGCACTGCGACCGGATCGTCACTCGAACCGAGCCCGACATTCAGGCTGGCGAAGATACCGCCCGAAACGCCGCCGCGACGCCCGAAAAAGCCGTGGCGAACACCCAGTGCGGGAGCGGTGACGAGATCGGTCATCACAGCATCGCCCGGCACAGGATGTCTTCATCGGCCTGATCGCCCACCATGAAGTGATAGGGTTCGATCTCGACAAAGCCGTGACGGGCATAGAAGCGCCGCGCCCTCGGGTTTTCGGTGAAAACCGACAGCCAGATTTCGGCAAAGCCGCGCGTCCGTGCGCTGTCCAGCGCCCAGCGGGTGAGCTCATCGGCGATGCCGCGCCCCTGCCAGGGCTTGTAGATATAAAGCTGGCGCAGTTCGCCGGCGCGTGGGCCGGGGGCGCTTGCCGGCAGTTTGAGGCTGCTGATCTTGCAAAAGCCGATGGGGGCGCCGCCGGTTTCGGCGAAGCGCACCGCGATATCCGGGTCGGCGAGTTCGGCAGTATAAGCCGCATCGCTGCCCTTGGCGAGAAAGATCGCCATGTCGTCGAGCTTGTAGAGGCCGCCGAAGGTGTCGATGAACGTCGCCCGGGCGATGCCGCCGAGTACCGCGCCATCGGCTGGTGTTGCATCGCGATAGGTGATCATGCGTCAAACCCCGCCGGAGCCGGCCATTGCGGCGCCGTCAGCGCCATCGTCTTGAACAATACGCCCATTTGCGTCGGCGCGGTCAACCGCACCAGCGCCGCAGCAATGGCCGCCGCGCGCGGCCGCGGCGCGCGCGCCGACAGCGCCGCCGCGCGCGCTTCAATGCCCAGCCGGGCCAGCCAGACCCCCTGGGGCAGCGGCCCCCATGCCCGGGCCTGGCCGGCCGCTGCCGCCAGCGCCGAAAAATCGACATGGGTAGTCAGGTCAGCCTCTCCCGGATCGGCAAAAGGGTCGACGGTGCCATGGTGGCGCAGCGCCTGCAATGTGTCGGGCGCCGGCCCGGTCGCATAGCCATAATCAATAATGAGCGCCGCGCCACCGCGCCGGCAGAGACGTTCGCCGATATGACCGGCCAGCGCAGTGCCCGCTTCGCCAACTTCGCCGGCGGGAAGGGCGGGAGCGGCGATCGCGGTTGGCGCAAAGCCGGTGGCGGTGGTGGTGACGCCGCGTTCACGGTCACCGCCAAGGCCCTGGCGGACCGGCAGCGCATCGAAGAATTCATTGGCGATGATGATCATGGGTCGGTCATCGGGAACGGCGTCGAGCGTGTCATGCCAGGTCGCTGCCAGGCGTTCGGCCTGGGCGCGGCGCAGCACCTGGCTGGTTTCGACCAGCGCCAGCGCAACGCGATCGGCAAAGCCCGGCTGCCGGTTACAGACCCGCATCGCATCGGCCATCAACGTGCCGCGCCCGGGGCCGAGTTCGACAAGCCGCAGCGCTGGCGAGCCGGCGCGCAGCCAGATATCGGCGATCCAGCCGCCGACCAGTTCGCCGAACATCTGGCTGATTTCGGGGGCTGTGGTGAAGTCTCCCGCTGCGCCAAAGGGGTCGCGCGTCGCATAATAATGCGCATTACATGCCGCCATCCAGGTATCGAGCCGCAGCGGCCCGTCGGCCGCAATGCGCGCCCGCAGCGCCGCTGTCAGTCCGGTCATGCCGACAGGGGCGTTGCCGGACGGCGCAGGGCATTGATGATCAGCAACACTCCGGCCAGGATGATCGGCAGGGTCAGCAACTGGCCCATCGTCAGCCCCGATGGCAGGACACCTAGTTGCCGGTCGGGTTCGCGGAAGAATTCGACGATAAAGCGCGATACGCCATAGCCGATGCCAAATACACCCGACAGCAGTCCGGGGCGAAAGCGCGCCCGTGTCGCCCAGAACAATGTCGTCAGGATGGTCATCAACACGACGCCTTCGAGGGCGAATTCGAACAGTTGCGACGGGTAACGCGGTTCGGGCCCGGCATAGGGAAAGATGATCCCCCAGTTGCTGCCGGTGGGCCGCCCCCAGAGCTCGCCATTGACGAAATTTGCCAGCCGCCCAAACCCCAAACCGAGCGGCGAAACGGTGGCGACATAATCGAGCACGCGCGGGCCCGATACTTTGTTGGCGAGGCCAAAGCCCCAGCAACCTAGAATTACTCCAAAACAGCCACCGTGGAACGACATGCCGCCATCCCAGACCCGCAGGATCGCCGTTGGATCGGCCATATACTGCGCCGGATTGTAGAAGATCACATAGCCCAGCCGGCCGCCGAGGATGACGCCAAGCGTTGCCCAAGTGATGAAATCATCGACATTGGTCGCCGTCATCGGCGCGCCGGGCTGCTTGATCATCTGCGTCAGCAGCCACCAGCCGCCCAGGATCGCGGCAATATAGGACAGGCTGTACCAGCGCAACGAAAACGGCCCCAACAGCGTGCCAAAGGCTTCGAAGGGCGCAATCGTGAAGACATCCGGGCGGAGTGGCAGCCGGGCAAAATCAATCGCGACCTGCGCGATATCGGGAAGCGTGTGTAACACGAGCGCAGTCAACCTTTTGTCAGTTGCCGTTAACGGCAACTCGCACCATAAAGCGCGAATGAACGTTCGCCAATGGGGAGAGCATGGCATGACCGATCTCGAAAGCTTCCGAACCGAAGTGCGGGACTGGCTGGCGGAAAATTGCCCCGCCGAAATGCGCACCCCGATTACCCGGGATGCCGATATCTGCTGGGGCGGGCGCCAGGCGAAATATACCTGCGAAGCGCAGAAGCTGTGGCTCGACCGCATGGGTGCCAAGGGGTGGACCGTACCCGAATGGCCGGTCGAATATGGCGGCGGCGGACTGTCGAAGGACCAGGCTCGGGTGCTGGCCAGCGAGTTGCGTCGCATCAAGGCGCGCTCGCCGCTGTCGTCATTCGGCATCTGGATGCTCGGGCCGGCGCTGCTCAAATATGGCAACGAAGCGCAGAAAAAGGAGCATCTGCCGCGCATCGCCCGCGGTGAATTGTTCATCTGCGTTGGCCTGAGCGAACCGGATTCGGGCTCCGACCTTGCCTCCATCCGCACCAAGGGGGAGCGCACCGAGGGGGGCTGGCTCATCAACGGACGCAAGGTGT
>JBMOFG010000100.1:0-6843 GCA_049314415.1 Polymorphobacter sp. | reverse complement strand
TGCGATCATCGGCACGAGCCTGATCGGCAGCGATGGCCAGATCGTCGGCAATGCGACTCTGACGCAGGAAGCGGAAGGCACCCGAATCGCCGTGACGGTTACCGGTCTGCCCATCGGCACCCATGCCGTGCATCTCCACGCCATTGGCCGATGCGAAGGCCGGGCCTTCACCAGCGCCGGCGGGCATTTCAACCCCGATATGAAACAGCATGGCAACCGCAATCCGATGGGGGACCACGCCGGCGATCTGCCCAATCTGGTCGTCGGTGATGATCATCGCGGTACGCTCGATCATGTGCGAATCGGCCTGCGGCTTATCGATGGCGCTACGCCGCTCCTCGATGCCGATGGCGCTGCGGTGATGGTGCACGCTGGCCCGGACGATTTCGCCAGCGATCCGGCGGGCAATGCTGGCGGCCGCATTGCCTGTGGCGTGATCGCGCGGGCACCCGCCAAACCCTGATCCCGTTGTCGGCGCCTATGCTTTGACCTGGTGATGTTCAACTGAACTATGGGGCTGTGGTGTAAAAGCAGCAAACCCCTTGAAAAATTGGGGCGATCGACGGGGATTGAACCCGCAACCTCCGGTACCACAAACCGGCGCTCTAACCAATTGAGCTACGATCGCCACGCCATGGGCATGCGCCCTTGCGAGGCGACGCAGTAGAGGACGATGCGCCCGGGCGCAAGCGCTGCCGAACAGTCCGGGCGCTTTACGGCTTTCGCAGGCCGTCTTGATGTATTATTGCGCGTCAGGGTAATTTCGCAAAAGAGCCCTTCAGCCGAGCGAGGGCGCGCGATGATCTTTGATGCTGGTGATTTCGACGCGCATGAGGCGGTGCATTTTGCCCATGACGCCGTGACCGGGCTGTCCGCGGTAATTGCTGTACATTCGACGCGGCTGGGGCCGGCGGCTGGTGGGTGCCGCTGGTGGGTTTATGCCGATGATCGGGCCGCGCTGACCGATGCGCTGCGGCTGTCGCGGGGCATGAGCTATAAAAATGCCTTGGCCGGGCTGCCGATGGGTGGCGGCAAGGGCATCATCATGAAGCTGGCCGACGCGCCCAAGACCGACGCGCTGCTCGAAGCCTTTGGCGATGTCGTCGAAGGGCTGGGGGGGCGCTATGTCACCGCTGAGGACGTCGGCATGAGCGACGATGACATGACCGTCATCGCGCGCCGCACGCGCCACGTTGCGGGCCTGCCGGTTAGCGATGGTGCTGTCGGCGGCAATCCCGGGCCCTGGACAGCGCAGGGCGTGTTCGTCGGCATGCGCGCCGCCGTGGCGCACAAGCTGGGGCGGCATGATTTCAACGGGGTGCATGTCGCCATCCAAGGGCTGGGCAGTGTTGGAGGCGCCCTCGCCGAAAAGCTGGCGGTGGCGGGCGCGCGGCTGACGCTGGCCGATATCGACGAAGCCCGGGCGCGGGGGTTTGCGGCACGGCTGGGTGGCCGGGCGGTGCCCGTCGCCGAAATCGCCCGGACGCCCGCCGATGTGTTCAGCCCGAATGCGCTGGGTGCCGGACTTGATGCGGCGACCATTGCCGGGCTGGATGTCGCCATCGTGGCCGGCGCGGCCAACAACCAGCTGGCGACGCCCGATGACGGCGCCCGGCTGGCGGCGCGCGGCATCCTATATGCCCCCGATTATGTCATTAACGCCGGCGGCATCATCAATGTCGTCGCCGAATATCTGGGGCGTGGCGACGTGCCGGCGGTGGCACGGGCGGTCGCGCTGATCGAAGCGCGGCTCGCCGATATCTTTGCCGAAGCCGACCGCAGCGGGCTGTCGACCGACGCGGTGGCCGATGCGATGGCGCGGCGGCTGATCGAGCGATAGGCGGGCCTTTCCGGCGCAGCGTCGCAGCGCAGCAGCGCTGCGTCAATAATCCCGCTTCCAACGCAGGTTGGCGCTCGTCCCGCCCAGGGTCTGCACGGTCGACAGGATCGACAGCGACCGTGTCAGCGTCAATTCGATGTTCGTCGCCGTATAGCCTTGGGCATCGGTCGCCAGTTCCACATAGACGTTGCGGCCGATATACTGTCCGGCGGCGAGCGCAGTCTTGCGGCCGCTTGCCTGATCCGCCGGCAGGATGCGCAGCCGGTCGATGCCGAGCCCTTTGCGTACCGAATTGATCGGGTTGAAACCGCTGCCGTTGCCGCGCAACGACGCCAGCGCGCCCGCCAGTTGCACTGCTTCGGGGGCCGACAGGTTGGTGACCGAGTCGCCGAACAGGATGCGGCTGAGCACTTCGTCCTCGGGAAGCGCCGGTACCGAGCTGAACTTGATTTCGGGTTTTTGCGCCGTGCCGTCGATATCGAGCTGCGCCGTGAAGCCCGAGCCGCTGCTCGATGCGACGATATCGACCCGCGGATCGGGCGGGTAAACGCCTTGGAACCGTACATCGCCCTTGGTCAGGTTGAAGCGCTTGCCGGCAAAATCATAATCGCCGCGTACCAATTCGACCCGGCCGGTGACTTCAGGGGTCGTCGCGCCGCCTTTGATCTTCAGATCAGCGCGCCATTCGGCTTCGACGCCCATGCCCGACAGGAACAGTCGTCGGTCGCTCTTGACGGCCAGGTTGAGCAGCCAGCGCGTCGGCGGCGCATAGGTGACGACGCGGCGGCCAAGCACCTTGCTGTTTTTTTCGGTGACATAAAGCATCGGCACGGTGACAGTGTTGGACCGGCCGATATTGTAGACGGCGCGATCGATGACGAGATTGCCCGACAAGACGCCGCCATATTCGTCGGTGGCGATCCGTACATTGCCGCTGGCGCTGCCGGCGAAATCATCGCGGTTGACCAGCTTGGCGTTCTTCAGCTTCAGCCTGATGTCGATCGGGAAGGCGCGTTCCGCCGACAGATCGATCCCGCCGGTCCCGCTGATGCTGCCATCAGCGCCGACGCGGCCCGAAAAGCGGGTGAATTCGAGCCGGGAATTGCTGAAGCGGCTGGCCAACGAGACCTGATCGATGACCGCGCCCAGCGCGGTGCTTTCCACCCGCGCGCCTTCGCTGCGTAGGGTGCCGGTCAGCTTTGGATCACCAACATCGCCGGTCACATCGGCGGCGATGGCGATGGCGCCGCGCACGTCGATTGCTTCGACACCCGAAAGTCCCCACAGCGCCTGTGCAGGGCCATTATAGCGCAGTTGCGCAAAGATCGGGCTGGCCAAGATACGGTCCTTCAACGGCGTGTCACCGGCAGCGACCGGGCCGATTCGCGCTTGTGCCCGGCCTTCGACCTTGCCACCACGCACGATGACGGCCCGGGCAACGGCACCGGCCGCCGACAGTTCGGCATTGAGCCCGACATCGATGGGCAGCGATGCCGACGCGATGCCGGCGCGCGACAGATTGTTGAGTTTCAGGCTGGCGGTGCCGGTCGGCACATTGCCGGGCGCCAACGCCAGATCGACTGTTCCCGACACCCGCCCGCTGATATCGAGCACCGGCCAGGCGACGGTCAACAGCGCCAGCGAAACCTTGTCGAAGCGCGCGTGCAGCGCGCTGCGGTCGCCAAAGGCGCCTGATACTTCGGCGCGGCCATCCGGGGTGATGATGCTGACCGGGGCGAGTTGCCAGGCGTTGCCGCTGCGGGTGATCCGGATCGGACCGCCAAGGGTAACCGGTTTGCGGTCGAGCATGCCGTCCCCCGTGACGGTGATGCTGTCGGGGTTGAAATCGGCGCTGGCGGTGATCGAGAAGGGCAGGGTGGTGGCACCGCGCGCTTCACCGCTGGCGCGGCCGCGGTTATCGGCATAACGGATGCTGCCTTTGGCATTGTCGATGCGCAGGGTGTCGCGTTCGATGCCGGTGAATTCGAAGCTGCCGGTGACGCCAGGCCCGCCGGCCCGGGTGCGGTCAGGGATCAGCGCGACCAGCGTCAGGCTGCCGCTGTCGATGCTGACCGGCGTTGCCAGCGCCAGTTGCGCGTTCTGCGCGGTCGCGCTGATTTCGGCGCGCTGCACCGCACCGACGGCGGACAGTTGCGCGGCCGCCGCAAAGCCCGGGCCGGTAAAGCCGATGCGCCCGGCAAAGGGCCCGGTGTCGGTCTGCACGATGCGGCCCCGGCCGTTGATGCCGGCGATGCTGACGCTGGCGATTTCGATGGCAATCGGGTCTGCCGAGGTATTGATCAGGCCCGCGCCGGCGACCGGGCCATAATCCGATCCGCCAAGCGCGGTGAAGCGCCAGCCGTCTGGTGCCGGGGCAACATGCGCCGCGACGCGCACCAGCCCGATGCCAAGGCCGGGGCGCGCGAGGATGACGTCGACAACGGGCGCATCGATCGGTCCTGCGAGTTGCAGCGACAAAGCGCCATACGCCCGAGAGGTGCCGCTGCCGCTGGCGACGACCAGCGCCGCCGCGCTGCGGCTGCCGCTGGCGGTCAGGCTGATCCCGGGCGCCGTGACGCGGGCGTTGCGGAACAGCAGCGACAGATCGGGCGCCACATCGAAATCGGCAGTGATGGCGGGCAATCCTTCGGTGAGGCTAGCGAAAAAGCCGTTGTCGAGACGGGTGACCTTGATTGCGGTGTGACCGGTGACGCGCGCCGCATTGCCGGCCGGGGTGACCCGTACATCGGCGCTGATATCGGCGAGCCCCAGCCCCGGTATCGCATAGCGCGGCAGCGCTGCCTTGGCCGTGACGACATAATCGGCAGTGGCCAGGCTGATGCTGGCGTCGGCGGTGCCCGTTACGCGGTCGCTGCGAAAGCGCAAGCCATTGCCGACCAGCCGGCCATTGGTGATGACCAACGGCCCGTCGATGTGGATACTGGTAAGCAAGGGATCGCCATAACCGCCGGTACCGGTGATCCGTTTTGCCGACAGGTTGATCGGAATGGTCAGTGGCGTACCGCTGCCACGCACGATGCCGGTGGCGCGCATATCGCTGGCGCTGCGCCTGCCGAAGCTGGCGGTGGCGGCGGTCAGCCGGTAATCGATAAGCGGCGCTGCAAAACTGCCGGCGACCTGTGCCACCAGCCGTACGTCGCGTCCGCGCACCTGCGGGTGCAGCACCGCCGGATCGAGCAGCCGGGCATCGAGCCCCAGGTTGCGGATCCTTTCGTCGCCGAAATCCAGCCCGCCGCGCGCGGTCAACGCCAGCGCCCGGCTGGTCAGCGCCGCGGTAATGCTGGCCTTGCCATCCCGCACCATTGCCGTGGCGTCGAGGCGCAATTGTGGTCCCAGCAGTCGGGCGGCGGCTCCGGTCAGCAACCGGGCCGGCCGAGCTGTGCCATGGACACCAAAATCGCCCGAGCGCGCCGAAATCGCCAGATCGGCGAGCGGTGTATCCGCCAGTGTCGCCGACAGTCGGCCCTGCCAGACCTTCCAGCTGCCATCGCCATCGAGCCTGATATCGATCGGCTGGGCAATGCCCAGTAGCGCGGTGATGGCGCCACCGGCGGGCGCGGTGACCAAGGCTGCCATGTCGAAGCGGTCACGATCGGGTTCGGCATCCAGTTTCAGGCGAACGGCGTCACCACTCGCTTTTTGGCTGTCATCGGCGAGGGCCAGCGCGACAAGATCGAGCCGGGCGCGGCCCGCGCGGATATCGGCGCTGCCCCCGACGCCGAGCACATGACGCTTGCCGGCGACAGGTGCTTCAAGTACCAGCCGGTCGATTTTGAGACGTGCGATGTCGAAATCGAAATCGGGCAGGATGCGATCATCTTTGGTCGGCAGCAATTGTGGCTGGCGCAGCACGCGCACCTCGGCGGCAAGCAGATATTTTGCATTGAAGCGTTTGCGGACCAGATCGAGCGGCCGCCAATCAATCGCCAGCGCTGGTATTTCGACGAACACACCCTTGGGATCGGCCAGCTCGAGATCATGAATCACTGCTTTGCCAAAGATCGAGCCGTCTATCCGCCCGGCCTTGACCATCATTCCCGACTGAAGTTTTAAACCGGGCAGTTGCCGCACGATAAAGGCCCGGCCGTTTGCGGTATCAAGCCAGCGCACCCCGCCATAAGTGCTGATCGCCAGCAGCAGCATGCCGAGCACCACGAGCGACAGCACCCGCGCCACGCCACGACCGCTGGCCATGCCGGCGAAACGTCGTCCGGCCTTGCCGGCAGCTGCGAAGGGGGCAGGTTCGGCCATGGTCAGAAGGACTGGCCGATGGAGACATAGAAGGCGATCCGCGGATCACCCGGCGATCGGGTCACCGGCGTTGCGACATCGATACGCACCGGACCAAAACTGGTGAAGTAGCGCAGGCCCACCCCGGCACCGATCTTGAGATCGGTGAATTTGGGCAAGGACGAGGCATAGACCTGCCCGGCATCGACAAAGCCGACGAGACCGATGTCACTGCCAAATAAATGGGTACGATAGCGCACTTCGAAAGCAGCCTCGGTCAGGCTATTGCCCCCGGTCGGGGAGCCATCCGCATCCTTCGGGCCGACCCCTTGGAAATCGAAGCCGCGCACCGAGCCGCCACCGCCAGCATAAAAACGCCGGTCGGGGGCGATGCGACCACGATTCGCGCCGGCGATGGCGCCCAGATGCAACCGTCCGGCGAGCACCAGATTGCCGAACGGGTGATAGGCGGTCGTATCGAACTGTGCTTTGACATAGTTGAAGTTGGTACCACTCCGCAGCGTGAATTCCGGCGAGATTCGGCTGGTCAGGCGGAAGCCCCGCGTCGGATTGAGCAGATCGTCGGAATTGTCCCAGGTGACATTGCCGGGCAGGGCGAGGATGAAATAGGTGTTGTTGGGATCATTCGGGGCCGAACGGTCGCGCTGGCGGGTAACCAACGCTTCGGCACCGATCGAATAGGTCCAGGGCTTTTGCCAGATAATGTTCGATTCGCGGGCCAATGCTCCGCC
>JBMOFG010000099.1:0-6850 GCA_049314415.1 Polymorphobacter sp. | reverse complement strand
TCGCAGAGCTTGAATCAGATCACGCCGAGCAGATCAATGGGTCCTGACCCTAATCCAGCGGTTTGACCGAAAAGCCGCGGCGATAGTTCATGATGATGCGAAGCGGCGTCACCCCGGGGCCGAAACTTACCAGCGTTTCCTCCGGGCTGGGCTTGGCCAGCTTGAGCCGGGGGTTGGCCGAAAGACCGATGCCATCCGACCAGACCGACAATTTGCCGTCGGTGTTGCGGTCGTGCAGCGCGACGATGACGTAGCGGCCCGGACCGGGCAGTGTCAGGCACACGGTCATGTCACCGCTGGCCGACATCGGCACATCGTGGCGGCGCAGATATTTGCCGCTGGCGAGGAATTCATCCTTGGCCCCGGTATAGTTCTGGATGCGCAACTGGCCGCTGCGATCCTTGAAACCATGGACGGTGACCAGCGCTGCACTGCCATCGGCGCCCGGCCGGCAGGCCGCGGTATCACCGAGCACAGCCGGCGCTTGCGCCAGCGCTGGGGCCGCCAGCAGGGGCAGCAGGGTCGTGCTGACGACAGATATCGCCCGCATGCGTGATTTTGCCATGACCTTGATGCTTCACCGGGCTATAGAGTGACGACGCGTCGGGCGGCAGCCAACCAGCCGACAATATCAGCTATGGTGCAGGCTTGCGGCGAAACTTGGGCGCGGCAGTGTCGACATCAAGGGACGGAACCGGAAAAGCGCACCTTGATCGCCCTTACTCGCTTTGACCGCTATCTTGCCCGGTTGATCATCGTGCCGCTGTTTGCGTCACTGGTCATCGCCGCGATGCTGTTGCTGCTCGATCGCATGCTGCGATTGTTCGATTTCGTCATGAACGAAGGCGGACCGGTCAGCGTTGTGTGGCGCATGCTGGGCAATCTGCTGCCCGAATATCTCTCGCTCGGAATCCCGATCGGGGTGATGATGGGCATCCTGATGGCGTTCCGCAAACTGGCGCTGTCGTCCGAACTCGATGCGCTGCGCGCCGTTGGGATCAGCTACAACCGCCTGCTGCGCGTGCCCTTCCTGTTTGCCGTGTTTTTTGCGCTGGTCAATTTCGGTATCGTCGGTTTCCTGCAGCCGGTATCGCGCTACGCTTATGAGAATCTGCGCTTCGAACTGCGTTCCGGTGCACTTGGTGCTTCGATCAAGGTCGGGGAATTCGCCAATCTTGGCAAAGGCATGACCTTGCGCGTCGAAGAAAGCCAGAATCAGGGTGCCGATCTGCGCGGCTTGTTCGTGCGCGCCCAGGGCAAGGACGGGCAAAGCGTCGCCGTCACCGCGGCGCAAGGCACTTTCCTGTCGACCGACGACCCCGATGTCATCCTGCTGCGGCTGAAGAACGGTACGCTGGTGCACAGTGCCACCGCCAATGGCGTGCCGCGCGTGCTGTCGTTCGATCAGCACGACCTGCCGGTCAACCTCCCGGCGATGACCAATTTCCGCAAACGCGGTGAAGGCAATCTGGAACGTACCCTGCCCGAACTTGCCGTCGCCATGGTCAATGACCAGCTTGGCACCGAAGACCGGCGCAGCGCGTCCGCCACCTTCAACCGCCGGCTGGTGCAGTGCCTCGTCATGTTCATCCTGCCATTTCTGGCCGTTGCGCTCGCGGTGCCGCCCAAGCGGTCGACGTCGGCCCTGGGCGTGTTCATCAGCATCATCGCGCTGGTCACGTTCCACAAGCTGACCGAATATGGCGAACGCATGGGCCAGATCGGCCGGGTCGATCCGGTCTTGTCGCAATGGGTACCGTTCCTCGGTTTTTTCGCGCTGGTGCTCTGGCTCTATCGGATCCTGGCCTATGTGCCCGGCGGTCAGCCGATTGGCGCGCTTGACCGGCTGGCGTCGCGGATCGGGGCCGCGGCATCGGGGCTGGCGGCGCGGTTGATGCGGCGCGAAAACTGGCGCGATGACGCGCTGTCGGCGGGTTGAAAATGACTCTTTTCCCCTCGCGCACCATCGCCTGGTACACGGCACGGATGTTCCTCGTCCGCTCGATGGCGTTCCTGTTCGGGCTGATTATTGTCCTCGAATCGCTCGATCTGCTGGGCGAATCGGGCAAGATTCTCGCTGCTGCCGGCAACTCAGAGTCCGATCTTTGGGTCTATGTTTCGCTGCGCGTGCCGCAGCTGGTGCAATTGTTCCTGCCCTTTTCGGTGCTGCTGGCCACTCTCGTCACCCTGGCAACGCTCAACCAGAACAGCGAAGTCGTCATCTTCAAGGCCGCCGGCATTTCGGCGCACCAGATCCTGGCGCCGCTGTTCATCGCCGCGCTGGTCATCTCGATCGGGAATTTCGTCTTCAACGAACGCATCACCACCCGCGCTACCCGGACATTGAAGGTCTGGCAGGACAATGAATATCGTCACACACCGGCCGAAAAGAAACCGGTTACTGAAAGCTGGGTGCGCGGCGGCGATGATCTGTTTCGCGCCACGGCCGTTACCGGCAGCGGCGCTGCGACCCGGCTCGGCGGGGTGACCATCTATGACCGCGCCGACAACCGCCTGGTGCGGGTGGTGATGGCCGACAGCGCCCTGTCCAACGCCGCCGGCTGGCAATTGACCGGGGTGCGCGTTTTCGACGTGGCGCGCGGCACGTTGACCAAATTACCCGGGCTGGCGATTACCAGCAGCGTTGTGCCGCGCCAGTTTACCACCGCCAGCATCAACCCGGCTTACATCCCCCTGTGGGAACTCTGGCCGCAAATCGCCGAACAGCGTGCCGCAGGCAAGCCGGTCGATACGTTGGTCGCAGCCGCCTGGCACAAGGTTTCAGGGCCGCTGTCGACGGTGCTGATGCCGCTGCTCGGCGCTGTCGCAGCGTTCGGGCTGGCGCGGTCGGGGCGGCTGTTCGTGCGCGCCGTCATCGGTATGTTTCTTGGCTTCGCCTTTTTCGTTGCCGATAATTTCATGCTGGCGATGGGCAATTTCGGCACGGTGCCGCCGCTGATGGCGGCCTGGGCGCCATTCCTGCTCTTCCTGCTGATCGGCGAAGCGGTGCTGATCCGTACCGAGGAATGACGCGTCCCAAATTGGCCGCAATGGCGCATTAGGTCGTGCGAACAACAAGGGGTTTTTGGGTGATTTCCAACGCTTTCAAGGTCGGCCGACGCACATGACCAGCCTGACCATCCTGCCGGTCGAAACCGCCGCCGACCGCGAACGGTTCATCGATCTGCCCTATCGCCTCTATGCCAATGACCCCAATTTCGTGCCACCGCTGCGCAGCGAGGCGCTGGCGCTGATCAGTGGCGCCAAGGGCAACCCCTGGTTCGAACATGGCCGCTCGCAGATGTGGCTGGCGTGTCGCGGAAACGACGTTGTCGGCCGCATTTCGGCGCAGGTCGATAATCTGGTGCTCAAGCATGTTGGCCCGACGACCGGCCATTGGGGCCTGTTCGAATGTATCGATGATGCCGATGTCGCCAATCTGCTGCTGGAAACCGCCGAAGTCTGGCTGCGCGGCGCAGGCATGACAGTGGCGCAGGGGCCGTTCAGCATCTCGATCTGGGATGAACCCGGGTTGCTGGTCGAAGGCTTTGACACGCCGCCGACAGTGATGATGGGGCATCATCTGCCTTATTATGTCCGCCATATCGAAGGGCGTGGCTATGCCGGCATCAAGGATCTGCACACCTGGGGCCTGCGCATCGACCGGCCGTTCCCCGAGATCGTCCAGCGCATCGTCGCGGCCAGCGAGCGCAACACCAAGTTAAAGACCCGCAAGGTCGACAAGGCGCGCTTTGCCGAGGAAGCCGCGCTGATTCTCGATATCCTCAACGACGCGTGGTCGACCAACTGGGGTTTTGTGCCGCTCACCCCGGCCGAAGTTGCCTTTGTCGGCAAGAAGCTGAAACCCATTGTCTTTGAGGACCTGATCCGCATCGCCGAATATGAGGGTGTGGCCGTCGGCTTCCTGATCGCGCTGCCCGATATCAACGAACTGACCCGCGATCTGGGGGGGCGGCTTTTCCCCTTTGGCTGGGCAAAGCTGTTATGGCGCCTGCGTGCACCCAAGGTGCGCCGCATTCGCGTGCCGCTGATGGGTATCCGAAAGTCCTTGCAAGGCCATCGCGTCGCGTCGCTGATGGCCTTCCAGATGATCGAATATATCCGCCGCGATGCCGTCCTCCATTATGGCGCCATCGAAGGCGAAATCGGCTGGATACTCGATGATAACGGCCCGATGCGTTCGATCGCCGATGCCATCGAAAGCAAGGTGACGCGCACCTATCGGGTGTTCGAGCGGGCGCTGTAGCACGCGCCCGGCGTTCCTTGCCGGTTCCGCTCCCTGCGGGCCGGCGGCTGGTGATCGGCGTCAACCCCTGCGAAATCCCGGGCAGCAGCGGGCTTGCCAGCCGGGTAGGGGGGCGCTTGCCAGCCGGTTATTGTCCTCGTAAGATTCGTGTCTCACTCAAATGCGCGAAACTCGGGGTTTAACATGGCTGCATATCCGCTGACGACGCTGGCGATCATTTTTGCCATCCTGCTGTATTTCGTGCTGGGGGCGCTCGTCGGCGCCGCGCGCGCCAAGTTCAACGTCCCTGCACCTTTGCCCACCGGTCACCCCGAATTCGACAAGCGCAACCGCGTTCATATCAACACGCTCGAACAACTCGCGCTGTTCCTGCCGGCGATCTTCCTGGCCGCGCCGGTGCTCGGTGACCAGTTGACCGCATTGGCCGGGCTGGTCTGGTCGGTTGGCCGTATCGTTTACGCGCGCGGCTATTATGCCGATCCTGGCAAGCGTGGTCCGGGTTTCGGCATCACCATGGTGGCGACACTCGTGCTGATTATCGCCGCCGGCTATGGCGCGGTGATGGCGCTTATCGCCGGGTGATCACCCCCGACCTGGTGCAGCCGGGACAGGAAAGCGTATGGGATTATCCGCGACCGCCGCGGCTCGAAGCATCGCCACGCCATTTGCGCATCGTCCATCGCGGCGTGACCCTTGCTGACAGCCGGCGCGCACTGCGCCTTCTCGAAACCAGCCACCCGCCGAGCTGGTATATTCCACCCGCGGACCTGGCGCTCGATCATCTGCGCGCCGCGGCGGGCAGTAGCTGGTGCGAATGGAAGGGCAGAGCGGCCTATCGCGATGTCGTCGTTGGCGGCGACGTGCTTGCCGGCGTCGGCTGGTGCTACCCGTCACCCACCCCGGGCTTTGCGGCGCTGAAGGATCACGTTGCCTTTTACGCCGCGCCCTTCGACAGCGTGACTATCGATAACGAAGCTGTGCGCCCGCAACCCGGCGGTTTTTACGGCGGCTGGATAACATCCGATGTCGCCGGTCCCTTCAAGGGCATTCCCGGCAGCCAGTTCTGGTAGCTGGCAAGACGTGTCCCCGGGCGCTAGCATCGTGGAAAATCTGGGGGAGGATTGAAATGGGACGTCTCGACGGGCGGGTTGCCTTTGTTACCGGGGCTGCCGCTGGCATCGGCCGTGCCGCCGCGATCGCTCTGGCCCGCGAGGGCGCCAGCGTATTCATCACCGATATCGATATGCCAGGGGTACGCGAGACCGCCGCGATCATCGCCGCCGCCGGGGGCAATGCGCAGGCGCGCGGCCAGGATGTCATTGAGGAAAACCGCTGGGCCGAACTGGTGACGCGCACCATGACGCTGTTCGGCCGGCTCGACATTCTCGTCAACAATGCCGGCATCGCGATCGGCGGCCCGCTGCTCGACATGAGCCTTGAAGCGTGGAACCGGCAATTGGCGATCAACATGACCGGGGTGTTCTTGGGCATCAAACACGCCATCCCGGCGATGCGCGCCGACAAGCCGGCCGGATCATATCGCGGCGGCTCAATCATCAACATCTCTTCGGTTGCCGGGTTGGCCGGTGCGCCGGGGCTGGCCGGCTATTGTGCGACCAAGGGTGGAGTGCGGCTGCTCACCAAGGCCGTCGCCATGGAGTGCGCCGAGGCGCGTGACGGCATCCGTTGCAATTCGGTCCACCCCGGCATCATCGACACCGCGATCTGGAGCAAGATCGACGCCGGCGGCGCGCTCAACAATATCGTGCCGGAAGGCTCGAACGCCCCGCATGCCGAGGTGATTGCGGCGGGCGGCACCCCGCTTGGCTTCGCCGGGCTGCCCAGTGACATCGCCGATGGCATCGTCTTCCTCGCCTCCGACGAATCGCGCTACATGACCGGCGCTGAACTTGTCATCGACGGCGGCTGGACGGCGCGATAGAAAAGCCGCCCTTGCCCGTGCGGGCACGGCGATAAATTTCGGAGCACAGCATGGCCCTGCCCGCAGACCGCACTCCCGTCATCATCGGCGTGGGTGAAATCAACGATCGCCCCACCGACCCGGCACTGGCGCTCGAACCACTGGCCCTGATGGCGATGGCCGTCAGGGCCGCCGATGCCGATGCCGGCGGCGGCTTTCTCGAGCGCATCGATTCGGTCGATGTCATACAGCTGGTATCGTGGCGCTATGATCGCGTCGCACAGCGGCTGACTGACCGGCTCGGCATCAACCCGGCGCGTGCCGTCTATGGTATCGTCGGGGGCGAAACCGCGACGACGCGCATTCACGACGCCGCGCTGCGCATCATGAACGGCGATTCAATGGTTGCCGTCATCACCGGCGGCGAAGCGATGAATGCCGTCGGCAAGGCGCGCGCTGCGGGCATCGATCTACCCTGGACACCACCCGCCGCCAGCCCTGAAAACCCCATCGTTGCCAGTGATCATGTCACGCCGATCGCGGTGCGCAGCGGCATCATGCAGCCGGTCCACATCTATCCGCTGTACGAAAATGCCACGACCGCGGCCTGGGGGCTGACGCCGGCCGAGGCGCTCGCCGAAAGCGGGGCGGCCTATGCGGCG
>JBMOFG010000098.1:0-6917 GCA_049314415.1 Polymorphobacter sp. | reverse complement strand
CCACGCCGCCATGCCTGCAAGCCGGGGGCGATCTCAGTTGCCGAAACGATCGAGGTTCATCACCTTGGCCCATGCTGCCACAAAATCGCCGACGAACTTGTCACGGCCATCATTCGCGCCATAAACTTCGGCGACCGCACGCAGTTCCGAATGCGACCCGAAGATCAGGTCGACCGGGGTAGCCGTCCACATTTTCTTGCCCGTGGCGCGGGCAACGCCGTCATAGGTGCCGGGGCTGGCGCTCTTGGTCCATTGCGTTTCCATGCCCAGCAGGTTGACGAAGAAGTCGTTGCTGAGCGTGCCCGGACGATCGGTCAGAACCCCCTCGCGACTGCCCCCAGCATTGGCATCGAGCACGCGCAGGCCCCCGACGAGCACGGTCATTTCCGGCACGGTCAGATTGAGCAAATTGGCCTTGTCGACGAGCATTTCGGCTGGTGACAGCCGGTTGTCCGGGCCAAAATAGTTACGGAAACCATCCGCCGTCGGCTCGAGCGCGGCGAATGATGCGATGTCGGTCTGCGCCTGGCTGGCATCTGCGCGGCCCGGGGCGAAGGGCACCACCACCGTCTTCCCGGCCTTGGCCGCAGCCTGTTCGATCGCAGCACCGCCAGCAAGCACGACAAGGTCGGCGAGCGACACCTGCTTGCCACCCGTTGCGCTCTTGTTGAACCCGGACTGGATCGCTGCCAGCTTGCCAAGCACCCGCACCAGTTCGGCGGGATTGTTGGCCTGCCAGTCCTTCATCGGGGCGAGCCGGATGCGGGCGCCATTGGCGCCGCCGCGCATGTCGGTGCCGCGGAAAGACGCCGCCGATGACCAGGCAGTGCGGACCAGTTCAGAGCCCGTCAGACCCGAGTCGAGCACCTGCATCTTCAGGCTGGCAATGTCAGCGGCATCGACAAGGGGATGCGTCACCGCCGGGATCGGATCCTGCCACGACAGCGCCTGCTTTGGCACTTCGGCACCGACGTAGCGCGCCAGCGGGCCCATGTCGCGATGGGTCAGCTTGAACCATGCCTTGGCAAACGCCAGTTCGAAATCCTTGGGGTTCTTCAAGAAACGCTGGGATATCTTGCGATAAGCCGGGTCTTCCTTCAGCGCGAGATCGGTGGTGAACATGATCGGCGCATGCGCCTTGGTCGGATCATGCGCATCGGGCACGGTCCCGGCACCGGCACCATTGGCAGGAACCCACTGGGTCGCGCCGGCCGGACTCTTGGTCTTTACCCAATTGTATTTGAAAAGATTTTCGAGATACTGAATCGAAAAAGCAGTCGGCGTCGATGTCCAGGCGCCTTCCAGGCCGCTGGAAATCGTATCGCCACCGGCCCCGGTGCCGCACTTGTTTTCCCAGCCCAGACCCTGTTTTTCGATCGCTTCGGCTGCCGGCTCCCTGCCAACGCAGTCAGCCGGTGCTTTGGCGCCGTGCGCCTTGCCAAAGCTGTGGCCACCGGCAATCAGCGCCAGCGTTTCTTCATCGTTCATCGCCATCCGGCCGAAGGTTTCGCGGATATCCTTGGCCGCGAGCAGCGGATCGGGGTTGCCGTTGGGGCCTTCTGGGTTGACGTAGATCAGCCCCATCTGGACGGCTGCCAGTGGCTTGGCGAGCTTGCGGTCGCCGCTGTAGCGCTTGTCGTCGAGGAACTTCTGTTCCGGCCCCCAGAACACCTGATCGGCTTCCCAGTCATCGGTGCGACCGCCGCCGAAGCCATAGGTCTTGAAGCCCATCTGTTCGAGCGAGACATTGCCGGCCAGTACCATCAGATCGGCCCAGGAGATTTTGCGGCCATATTTGGCCTTCACCGGCCACAGCAGCCGCCGCGCCTTGTCGAGATTGACATTGTCCGGCCAGCTGTTGAGCGGTGCGAAACGCTGCTGACCACCGCCGGCGCCACCACGGCCATCGGTGGTGCGATAAGTGCCGGCGCTGTGCCAGGCCATGCGGATAAAGAACGGGCCATAATTGCCATAATCCGCCGGCCACCAGGGCTGCGATACTGTCAACGCTTGAGCGATATCGCCCTTCACGGCGGCAAGATCGAGTGACTTGAATTCGGCGGCATAATCGAACTTGCCGCCGAGTGGATTCGATTCAGCAGCATTCTGGCGCAGCGGTTGCAGGTTCAACTGCTCCGGCCACCAGAATTTGTTCGACACGTTCATATCTTCGGCAAAAGCCGGCGTGGCGGTCAGTGCCGTCAGCGATACAGCGACCAGGGCCGCCAGCGTAATTGCGGATTTGCGCATGAAAAGTTTCTCCGGAACGTGAAAGACATCACGATAGGGCGACGTTACGACCCAATCGGGAATCAAAAAAATTGGTAATGTTGCTCAACGTTATCAAAAATTGCGATAAGACTTGTCGCGCCGGCTATGGCTTCGCATGGGCTAGGCTCCGCGAACGCGCCGCCGCCGCGGCCACTGTATCCGCCAGCAACGGCGCCAGCCCGGGCTGCAGCACCGCCAACCCCGCCGCCGTCGTTCCCTGCGGGCTGGTAACGCGTTCACGCAGCGTTGCCGCCGACGTCGTTGCTTCGCTTGCAGCCAGCGCTGCGGCACCAGTAACGGTTGCCCGCGCCAGCCGGGCGGCCAGCCCGGGATCGAGTCCAGCCGCCGCGCCCGCCGCCGCCAGCGCCTCGATGAAGGCAAAGACATAGCCGGGACCCGAACCGGATACCGCCGTCACCGCATCGAACTGCTCCTCGTCGTCGAGCCAGACCGTGGTGCCGGCCGGGCTGAACAGCGCTTCGGCGGCGCCTTCGGCGAGATCGCCAGCGGTGGTGAACAGCGCCGTCACGCCCATGCCGATGCCGGCAGGCGTATTGGGCATGGCGCGGACGATGGCCGATTGCGGAAACAGGCTGGCGATATCGGCAGTCGTCACCCCGGCCATGACCGAGACCACCAGCGTGAGCGGCCCGACAATCGCTGTCAGCGGCGCCGCCGCCTCGCGCCATAGTTGCGGCTTGACCGCAAGCACCAGCACATCGGGGTGGCCGCCGGGCGGCACCGCGCTGACCGGCACGCCATCGGGTATGTCCCGCGGCGCCGGATCGATAACGGCAACCGGCCCCATTTCATCGGCCAGCCAACGGCGCAGCAGCGCGCCACCCATATTGCCGCAGCCCAGCAGCCAGATCGGCGCGGTCATGAGCGGCGGACTCCGATGCCCGGCCCCGGCTTCGGCTTCACGCCTCACCAACGGTTTCGAGCAACGCTGCCGCCATCGCTTCGGCCGGTGCCTGCTCGGCGAACATGACGAGTTGAAGCACCGGGTAGAAGCGTTCGAATTCATCGACCGCGGCTTCGACCAATACTTCGGCCTGGCCGATGGTCAGGTCGGGGGCGGCGTCGCCATCGTCATTGTCGAGCAGGGTGGCGTGGCGAAACAGCACCGTGCCATCGGCCGACCATAGTTCGAAATGCCCCATCCAGAGCTGTTCATTGATGAGGCCGAGGGTTTCATAGATTGCAGCACGCCGGTCTTCGGGGCAGGTCAGATCGGCCCGCGCAACGATTTGCAGCACGCCTTCGTCCTCGCGCCACAAGGCGCGCAGTTGATAGATCGTCCAGCCCCCCTTGATCGAGGTGCTGATTTCCTCGTCGCCCGAGCGTTCAAAGGCCCAGCCATTGGCATCAAAGACATGTTCGAGCATGTCGATCGGTGCTGCCGGCGCCGGCGCATAGTCAATGTCGAGCAGGCTCATGCCTCTGGTCTCCCGTGCGACCGGCAGACTGGGCAGCGGGTGGCGATTCGGCAAGTGCCTGCCTCGGGCCAAGGCGAGATCAAGCTGTGGCTGGTCACGCCTTTTCGGCTTTGGCCGCCTTTGCGACAGGCTTGGCGGCAGCAATTTCGGCGCGCAGTGCGGCAATTTCGGCCTTCAGCACTTCAACGGCTTCGCGCGCTGCCGCCGCCGTGGCCTTCACCGCCTCGAACTCGTCGCGGTCGATCGCATCCTGGCCGGCGACGAATTCGCGGGCGCGGCGGCGGGCATTTTCTTCCACCTCGCGGCCGACGCCGGCAAGGGTACCCAGCGCCGAGGTGGCGACCTTCGACAGGTCTTCGAAGAATTTATTATCGGTCTGCATCGGTTCAGATTCCCAACTGGAAGGCGTCGGCTGCCGGATTGAGCATGACGATACTGGCATTGAGTGCGCCGGCAAAGCACAGCCACACCAGATAAGGCACCAGCAGCCACGCCGCCAGCCGGCTGACCCGACCAAAGGCGAAGGTTGTGACCACTGCGACAATCAGCATCAGCGCGATGATGCCCAGCGCCGGGGTCATCAAATGAAAGCGGAAGAAGGCTGGCGACCAGGCCAGATTGATCACCACGCCGACAGCAAACAGCACGAGTGCCGGCGTCCGCCCCGGCGCGCGCTTGTGACCCCAGACCAGCGCCGCCGACACGGCGATCAGCGTGTACAGGATGCTCCAGGCGATGCCGAACACCGGCCCCGGCGGCTGCAAGGCCGGCAGGGTGAGGGTCTGATACCAGGCATTGTCCTCGGTCGATCCCGAAAAGCGCGCCGACAGGCCGCCGAGCACCAACAGCAAAGGCACCAGCACAAAGCCGGCGCGCCAGGCCGATGGCCGCTGCAGGGGTGTTCGGGTGATCAATATCGACATCTGACTACCATAGGCCATTATGACACAGCGTGACACCCCTCGGCTGCGCTGCTGGCCAACCCCGGACCGACCCGATGCCAACAAGATGTTCATTGCCGCACCGCGCCAAGCAGGAATTCCACATTGCCCTGCGGCCCGGTGATCGGGCTGGTGGTGATGCCAGTGACCTGCCAGCCCGGCCGGGCGGCAATCCAGGCGGCGGCGGCATCGCAGACCCGGCTGTGAACTGCCGCGTCGCGCACCACACCGCCCTTGCCAATTTCGCCGCGCCCGGCTTCAAACTGCGGCTTGACCAGTGCCAGCAGGCGGCACGAAGAGCCGGCGAAATCCAGCGGACGTTCGAGCACCTTGGCAAGCGCGATGAAGCTGGCGTCGCAGACGATGACATCGACCGGCTCGGGCACATGCGCATCGGTCAGCAGGCGGGCGCTCAATTGTTCGAGCACCACCACCTTTGCATCGCTGCGCAGCTTCCACGCCAGTTGGTTAGTGCCCGAATCGACCGCATAAACCCGGGCGGCGCCACGGGTGAGCAGCACATCGGTGAAGCCGCCGGTTGACGACCCGACATCCATGGCTACCGCGCCGGTGACATCCCAGCCGAAATGGTCGAGCCCATGCGCCAGCTTGATGCCGCCGCGCGACACCCAGGGGTGGTCACGGCCGCGCACGTCGAGCACAACATCGTCGGCGATCAATTCGCCAGCCTTGGCAATCTTGCGTTCGCCGGCAAACACCAGCCCGGCAAGGATCAGCGCCTGCGCCCGCGTCCGGCTTTCGGCAAGGCCGCGTTCAGCAAGCAACTGGTCGACACGCTGTTTCATGCCCCGCACTAGCACGACCGGTTGCCGCGTGGGAGAGGGCGACCCGGGTGGTCAGTATCTTCGGTTTCAGCCCCATGGCCGCCATGGTGCGCAACCATTGCCGCTACACCCCTTCCGCCGCGGCGAAACGCCGTTACAAGCGCCTGATGACCCGCTTTGACTTCACCATCGCCGCTACCGACGGCGCCGCCCGCACCGGCGAAATCGCCATGCAGCGCGGGTTGATCCGCACCCCGGCGTTTATGCCGGTCGGCACTGCCGCCACCGTTAAGGGCCTGCGCCCCGCCGAAGTGCGCGCCGCCGGCGCCGACATCATCCTGGGCAACACCTATCACCTCATGCTGCGCCCCACGGCCGAGCGCATCGCCCGGCTCGGCGGCCTCCACACCTTCATGGGCTGGGACCAGCCGGTCCTGACCGACAGCGGCGGCTATCAGGTGATGAGCCTGTCGGCGCTGACCAAGCGCAGCGAGGAAGGCGTCGCCTTCGCCAGCCATCTTGACGGCACCCGCCACCTGATGAGCCCCGAACGCTCGATGGAAATCCAGCGCCTGCTCGGCTCGGACATCGTCATGGCGTTTGACGAACTTGTCGCCCTGCCTGCCCCCCGGGAGGTGGTCGAGGCGGCCATGGCCCGCTCGATGCGCTGGGCGGCGCGCAGCCGGGCGGGGTTCGACAGCGACGCCGGACACGCCAATCGCGCCGCGTTGTTCGGCATCCAGCAGGGCGGGCTCGACGAGCGGCTGCGTGCCGAATCGGCGAGCGCCCTTCAGGCCATCGGCTTCGACGGCTATGCCATCGGCGGGCTGGCGGTCGGGGAGGGGCAGGAAGCGATGTTCGGCGTCCTCGATTATGCCTGCGACCAGCTGCCCGCCACCGCGCCGCGCTACTTGATGGGCGTCGGCAAGCCCGATGACATCGTCGGCGCCGTGCTGCGCGGCGTCGACATGTTCGATTGCGTGCTGCCCACCCGTTCGGGCCGCAACGGCCAAGCCTTCACCCATGACGGGCCCTTGAACATCCGCAACGCCAAACACGCCGAAGACCTCGCCTCGCTCGATGCCGACTGCCCCTGCCACGTCTGCACCGGCCCTGTGGCGACCAGCCGCGCCTATCTCCACCATCTCGTAAAATCGAACGAAATGCTCGGCGCCATGCTGATGACCGAGCATAATATCGGCTTTTACCAGGCGCTGATGGCCGGGCTGCGGCGTGCCATCGCCGAAGGCCGGGTACAGGCGTTCGCAGCCGGCTTCCTCGCCCGGTACCGCAAATAGCCGGAGCGAGCGCCGACAGGCCGGCCAAAAATCCCGAAAGTCACGCCGATGGCAGTTTTTGCCATTTGCCCAAAGTTCACGAAAGTCACGAAACTGGCGATTTTGGCGCGCGCCCCGCCTCGGCCAGCGCGGCAATGAACCGGCACTGGCGGCCGGGCATGCCGCCCTGCTGGCGGGGCGACC
>JBMOFG010000097.1:0-6920 GCA_049314415.1 Polymorphobacter sp. | reverse complement strand
GAAATGTGCGAAATAATAGGCGGTGAGCACCTGGCTGAGGATGACCCACGGTTCTTCGGCGGGCTTGCCACCGGCAACACCAAGCACCAGCGCCACGGCCACGAATACCCAGAACAGGATGCGGTTGAGCGGGCGATAGCTGTTCGAGCGCACTGGCGACGTGTCAAGCCAGGGCAGGAAGAACAGGAGCAGGATTGCGGCGAACATGGCGAGCACGCCCATTAGCTTGGCCGGAATGAAGAAGAAGTCGACTGTGAAGGCGCGCAGGATCGCGTAGAACGGCCAGAAATACCATTCGGGGACGATGTGCGCAGGGGTCGAAAGCGGGTTGGCGGGGATGTAGTTGTCGACTTCACCGAGTGCGTTTGGTGCAAAGAACACCACTGCCGCGAAAAGCGTAAGATAGACGCCAAGGCCGAAGAAATCCTTTGCCGTGTAATAGGGATGGAACGGCACGGTATCGGCTTCAGTCTTCACCGCGATGCCCGTCGGGTTGTTCGACCCCGGGATGTGCAGCGCCCAGACGTGCAGAATAATCACCCCGAAGATCACGAAGGGCAGCAGATAATGCAGCGAAAAGAAGCGATTGAGAGTCGCGTTATCGGGGGAGAAACCGCCGAGCAGCAGCGTCTGGATATACGAACCGACGACCGGGATCGCCGAGAACAGCCCCGTGATGACGGTGGCGCCCCAGAAACTCATCTGCCCCCAGACAAGCACATAGCCCATGAACGCGGTCGCCATCATGAGAAGGAAGATGACAAGGCCAAGCATCCACAACACTTCACGCGGCGGCTTGTACGAACCGTAATAGAGACCACGAAAGATATGCACATAAACGACGCCAAAGAAGAACGACGCCCCGACAGCATGCATGTAACGAAGCATCCAGCCGCCATTCACATCGCGCATGATATGTTCGACACTGTCGAAAGCTACAGTCGTGTTGGCGGCATAATGCATGCCGAGCACGACACCGGTGATGATCTGGATGACCAGCGCCACCCCGGCGAGCACGCCGAAGTTGTAGAAATAGTTCAAATTCTTCGGAGTCGGGTAACCAGCACCCAGAGCGCCATAAATAAAGCGCGGCAGCGGCAGCTGCTTGTCAAAGAATTTGCCGATCTCGGTGGTCGGCTGGTACTGCTTGGCCCAGGGAAAGCTCATTTTCTATCCTCCTCAGCCGATGGTCACGGACGTGGGCGTCTTGAACACATAGGCCGGTACCTCGAGGTTCTTCGGGGCCGGGCCCTTGCGGACGCGCGCGGCGGTATCATAGTGCGACCCGTGGCAGGGGCAGAAATAACCGCCGAAATCGCCACGCACTTCTCCTTCGCCGGCGCCCAGCGGCACGCAGCCGAGGTGGGTGCAGACGCCCAAGGTAATAAGCCACTGGGCATTGCCGGGCTTGGTACGATCGGCGAGCGTCTGCGGATCGCGCAGCGTCCCTACGTCAACCTTGTTCGCGGCCGCAATTTCTTCAGGCGTCAGGTGGCGCGCAAAGACTGGCTTACCGCGCCAGCTAACCTTGACCGTCTGCCCGGGCTCTACCGCCGCCAGATCGAGATCGATCGACGCGAGCGCCAGCACATCGGCAGACGGATTCATCTGATTGATCAGCGGCCAAACGACCGCCCCGGCGCCGACGGCGGCAACTGCAGCCGTGGCGACATACAAAAAATCGCGCCGGCGTTCGCCCTCAAGGGGCAATTGGGCATCGAGGGGCCGTGTTTCGGTCGCCATCTTGAACCTCTGTTGTGCGTGGCTGGCAGGAGACATCGATGCGCCTCTCACCATCGCATCGCCATAGCCGCGTCACGCCCGGTAACGCAACGGCGATTTTGAAGACATTTTGGCGCGGGGTCCAAAGCGGGCGTCTCGGCATCAAGGTCGCAACCGCCGTCGGGGGCTCGCAATTACAGGGTTTCACTCGGGGCGGCGATGCGGTTAAAGAATGACAATGTACACGCTGGATGAACAACAGACCGCCGCGCAGACTTGGTTCCGTGATCTGCGTGACCAGATTTGTGCCGCTCTGGAAACTCTGGAAGACGAAAGCAGGGCGGCAGGGCCGGCGGGCCGCTTCGAACGGACTACCTGGGACAGGCCCGATTCTTCGGGCGAACATGGCGGCGGCGGGGTTATGTCGGTAATGAAAGGCCGGGCGTTCGAAAAGGCCGGCGTCAATATCTCAACCGTACATGGCCAATTCTCGCCCGATTTTGCCAAGCAAATCAACGGCGCTGCCGACGATCCGCGCTTTTTTGCCACCGGCATCAGCCTTGTCATCCACCCGGCCAACCCGCTGGTGCCCGCCATCCACATGAACACGCGCTTCCTCGTCACGACCAAGCGCTGGTTCGGTGGCGGCGTCGATCTGAACCCGGCGCTGCCCGACGATGCCGAAACCGCGCTGTTCCACGACACTGTCAAGGCGATGTGCGACAGCCATGATCCGGCGTATTACCCGGCCTATAAGAAATGGGCTGAAGAATATTTCTGGGTGCCGCACCGCAATCGTCACAGGGGGGTCGGCGGCATATTTTATGATCATCTGTCGAACGACTGGGACAAAGATTTCGCCTTCACGCAAGGCGTGGGCAAAACCTTCGTCGATCTCTACCCGCGCCTCGTTCGTGCCAAAATGCATGAGGATTTTGCCGCCGAACAGCGCCTCGCCCAACTGCGCTATCGCGGCCTCTATGCCGAATTCAACCTTGTCTATGACCGCGGCACCACTTTTGGCCTCAAGACCGGTGGAAATGTCGACGCGATCCTGATGAGCCTGCCGCCCGAGGCAAGATGGGATTGAAGGATCCGGGGGATTGAGCAGCAAGCTGATTCCCGTTGCCAGCGGCGAGGTAGCAACCATCGTCACCAGCCTGGAAATGCTGGCGCCGCCGACGCCAACCGGCCCGATGAAATCGGCCCTCAAACTTGAACATTGGCCAGCACCAGTTGACCGCGACCGCTATCGAATGCTGTTCCGCCGGATAGGCCAAGAATGGCTGTGGCGCGGCAGGCTCGTCATGGCCGATGCAACGCTCGCCGCCGTGCTCGATGCCGAAACCACCGAAGTTCATGTTGCAACCCGCCGCGATGGCCCCGCGGTCGGATTGCTCGAGCTCGATTTTACGGTGGCGGGCGAATTCGAGATCGCCTATTTTGGATTGGTGCCGGGGATGATCGGCAATGGCCATGGCGCCTGGTTAATGGCGCACGCGCTGCGCATCGGCTGGGCTGGCGGCGTGGCGAAACGCCCGGTAGGCCGCGGCTGGCTGCATACCTGCGACCTCGATCACCCGTCGGCACTAAGTTTTTACCAGCGCGAAGGCTTCCGGCCCTTTGCACGGTCGGTGGAAATTTATGCCGATCCGCGCGCCGAGGGTATCTACCCGCCGGGATCGGCGCCGCGGATACCACGGCTCTGAGATCGACAGAAAGCACGGCTCTGGAAGCGATTGCCGCCAAATCGAACCGGTTCCGGCCGCCTCTTCCGAACGACCTAAATCAGGGCTTAACGCAGCCGCTGATAAATCTGTGCGGCCGCCACCGCACTGCCGATCGAGAACAGGCATGCAAGCAGCGCATTGGCAAGATTGGCGACAAAAACGCCGACTGGTTTCAACCCAACTAATGTTAGCACGGATGCCAGCGCACTACCAACGCCGCCGGCAATCAGGCTGGCGCCAATGAGCAGCAGCAGCGACAAAAGCATCAACCAGATGATAGCACCGCCACGGCCGACGGTCATCTGCCAACTACGCAGCAGAATGGCGACCGGGCCGATCGGCTCGACAACGGCGGTTGCCACCATCGGATAAAGCCGGGCGGCAAGATACAGAGCAGGCAAGAACAACAGCGCGGCGGCCCAGCGCAGGCTCGGCACCGCGAACAGCAGCCCCCCGGCAAAGCCTAGCGGCCAGGCGACCAATAACACGGCGGTCAGGAAAAACGGCAGGCGCCGCAGCGCCATGGAGAGCGCGGCGCGGGGCGCTTCGGCCGGCACCGCTGCCATCCGCGCGACGGCCAATTGCGCGGTTACACCGACCAGCGCCGGAAACAGCACCAGACCGAGCAGCACCCGCGGCGTGAAGTCTTGAATCGACTTGGGCTGCGGCGGCCCAAATTGCGCCAGCGCCATGTCGACAAGCAGAGTGAAAGGCGCGGCGATGGCGAACAAGGTCCAGAAATGCTGACGCAGTTCCGAAACAACGGCCTGCCAAATGCTGCCCACAGAGAGATCGGGTGCGGGCATCGTCATTCAGATCAGGCGGAAGCGCGCGGAACGCCGGCCTGTTCCAGCATCGCGGTCAATTTGCCAGCCTGGAACATTTCCATCATGATATCCGAACCGCCAACGAATTCGCCGCCAATGTAAAGTTGCGGCACCGTCGGCCAATCCGAATATTCCTTGACACCCTGGCGGATCGCCGGATCGGCAAGCACGTCGACTCCTTCGAATTCGACACCCAGCCGATCAAGAATCGCACAGGCAGTCGAGGAAAAGCCGCATTGCGGGAACATCGGCGTGCCTTTCATGAACAGCACGACGGGGGTCGATTTGACCAGAATATCGATACGATCCTTGATAGTGTCGGTCATCGCGAGGCTCCTGTTGTCCGGATCAGGCCGGAATGGTGGTCAGTTGAAGGGCATGGAGCACGCCGCCCATGCGCCCGCCTAGGGCATTGTAAACCAGCTGGTGCTGCTTGACACGCGTAAGCCCGGCGAACTGCGCCGCGGTCACCTTAGCGGCATAATGATCGCCGTCGCCGGCAAGATCGGTGATCTCTACCACCGCGCCGGGCAGCGCCGCGACAATAGCGGCTTCGATGTCCACTGCGGCCATTGGCATGATCTTACATCGCTTCCATGATCTGGCGGCGGGCGATTTCATCCTGCTCGGCAAGAGCCGCACGCACTTCGGCTTCGACGACACCCTTGGCACCGAGATCGGCAACGAGCTTGCGCACCACATCTTCATCCCCGGCTTCTTCCAGATCGGCGATGACAGTCGACTTTGCATAGGCCTCGGCGGCATCACCGGTAAGGCCGAGCTTGCTGGCGGCCCACAACCCGACCAGCTTGTCGCGCCGCGCCGCAACCTTGAACTTCAAGTCAGCATCATGAGCGAACTTGGCCTCAAAGGATTTTTGGCGATCGTCAAATGTGGTCATTGCGAGCTCCGGCTAGCGTAATTGTCTAGTGAGATAGAGAGACCGGGCGCCGGGTTCAATGCGCAAACGCCCGCAGCGCGGCACGGCGCAGCGCGATTACACGCATTGCAGAGCGCCATTGTAAGGAATGACGGCGCGCGCTATGGCATCTCAGACAGCCCCGGGAGCACCGTCGCCGGTGTCCGGGGCTTTGCCGTTTCAACAGGTCCGCTAGCCCAAGCCGACCATCAGGAGGACAGCCATGACGCGCCGTCGCCAGATTTACGAGGGCAAGGCCAAGATCCTCTATGAGGGGCCGGAACCCGGAACGATCATCCAGTATTTCAAGGATGATGCTACCGCATTCAACGCCCAGAAAAAGGGCACGATCAGCGGCAAGGGCGTGCTGAACAACCGTATTTCCGAGCATCTTTTCACCCTGCTCGCCACCATCGGCATCCCGACGCATTTCATCCGCCGGCTCAACATGCGCGAGCAATTGGTGCGTCAGGTCGAGATCATCCCGATCGAGGTCGTTGTCCGCAACGTCGTCGCAGGATCGCTGGCCAAGCGATTCGGGCTGGAGGAAGGGGCGCAACTGCCGCGCACGATCATCGAATATTACTACAAAGACGATGCGCTGGGCGATCCGCTCATCACCGATGAACATATCGCTGCCTTCGGCTGGGCCAGCCAGGAGGAAATGCACGATATCGCCGACATGGCGATCCGCGTGAACGACTTCATGGCCGGGCTCTTTGCCGGGATCGGCATCCGCCTCGTCGATTTCAAGCTCGAATTCGGCCGGCTGTTCGATGGCGATTTCGCCCGGGTCATCCTCGCCGATGAAATCAGCCCCGATGGCTGCCGGCTGTGGGACATGAAGACCAACGAAAAGCTCGACAAGGACCGTTTCCGGCGCGACCTCGGCGGCGAAGTCGAAGCCTATCAGGAAGTCGCGCGGCGCCTCGGGTTGATGCTCGAAGATGATTCGGCAGTGCTCGATCTCGAGGAACACCGCAAGTCGCGCGGCAAGTAAGGTAGTTCAGGTGGGCGGGGAACCGTCCGCCGGCGGCCGCATCCCGGGTGAGCGATAACGCCATTGCGCCGGCAGGCGCCGCAGCCGCTGAAAACGCAGCATATTGCCATATCCCGGGCTTTCCGCGCCATTGCCGGGCACGGTGGTCGGTGCGCGTTCCAACCCCGGTACAGCAGGTTGCGGCGGCGACAGGCTGTCGGGTGGCAACGGCTGACCGCGGGCAGGAGCCGACGGCGGCGCCTGCGCTGCCCCTAAATACAAGATCATCAGGACGAACAGCCCGACCGGAACGCCGATAATCCAGAGCAACAGCGACGGATTTTCGGCAATCTTGCCAAGCAGGCCCACCAACAGCAAGAGGCCGGGCGCCACGACGAAAACGCCGAGCAGGGCGCTGCGCATCACCGCGCGCTGGCCCGCCAGTCGATCGGCGCGATGCGCGGCACGCCGAAGGCAAAGATCGCCCCGCCGGCCATGATGACCACCGCGGTCAGCACGAAGGTCGGGCGATAGCCGGCCGAATCGACGATGGCGCCGGTGATGACCGGGCCGGTGATGCCCGCAAGGTTGCCGACCCCCGACTGGATGCCGACCCAGCGCCCCGCCGACGCCGGTCCGGCGAGCGTCTGCCCGACGACGAACAATATGCCCGTCACCGCGCCGAAGCACAGGCTGGTCAGCACCAGCCAGACCATCAGCGCAGTGGTCGTCTCGGTCCAGGC
>JBMOFG010000096.1:0-6928 GCA_049314415.1 Polymorphobacter sp. | reverse complement strand
TACGGGCGCTGGCCGCCGAAGCCGGCGTCAACCCGCTGACCGTCGCCAAGGCCTATCATGACCTGCAGGCCGGCGGCATGGTCACCGCGCGCAAGGGCGTCGGCCTGTTTGCCGCCGATGGCGCCGCCAGCGGCCTGCTCAAGGCCGAACGGACCCGCTTCCTGACCGAAGAATGGCCGCGCGTTCGCGTCCGCATGGACCAGCTTGGCATCGCTGTCGACGATCTGCTCGAACGCGTTTGAAGCCGCTGCTCTCTCCGGACTGCGGCCGAGCTGAAATCACCCCGCCGCCAGCGCCTGCCAACTTGCCATCGCCAGCCCATAACCGCGCATGTCGCCCACCGTCGTCGACGCCATCTTGTTCATCATGAAGGCGATGGTCGATCGCGTCTTCATGTCGATGATGATGATCGAGCCGCCATAACCGCCCCAATAGCAGCATTCATCATGGGGCAACGGTACCGCGCCGCCGTTGAGGCCAAACCCGAGCCCGAAATGCGCCAGCCCGCCGAGCACCATGTCCTCGCCCTTGATCTGCGGCTCCAGCGCCCGGCGCGCCCCGGCTTCGGAGAGCAAGCGCTTGCCGCCGACTTCGCCGCCATTGGCCAGCAGCGCCTGCACCAGCGCCACCGAGCGGGCATTGCCATGGCCATTGGCGGCCGGAATTTCGGCCGCTCGCCACGCGCGGTTGCGCGTGTCACGCGGGTTGATCGGCGGGTTGGTCGCCATGTTGACTGTCAGCGGCCGGCTGGTGAGATCGGCAATGCCGCCGCCGGGGGGCGGCGAAATAAGCTCGGCAACGCGGTCATCCTCGCTTGCCGGCAAGCCGATATGGAAATCGGCGCCCAGCGGATTGGCGATTTCGACCTTGAAGAACGTCCCCAGGCTTTGGCCCGTGATGCGGCGCACCACTTCGCCGACAAGATAGCCCTGGGTGATGGCGTGATAGCCGATGGCGGTGCCTGGCGCCCAGAACGGGGCCTGCGCCGCGAGCAGCGCGGTGGTCTTTTCCCAATCATAAAGATCGGCCGATGCCACCGGTTCGGCAAAACCCGACAGGCCGGCGCTGTGGGCCATCAGTTGCGCGACGGTAACGTCGCCCTTGCCGTTGACAGCGAATTCCGGCCAGTAATGCGCAACCTTTTGTGCGAAATCGAGTTCGCCGCGGTCAGCCAGCAATAGCGCGCACAGCGCCGTCATCGTCTTGGTCGTCGAATAGACGTTGACGATGGTTTCACGCTGCCACGGCCTGGTCTTCGCTGCGTCGGCATGGCCACCCCACAGATCGACGACCAGTTCGCCACCCAGTGTCACCGCAACACTGGCACCAACATCCTCGCCGCGCGCGAAATTGGCGGCAAAGGCGTCGCGCACTCCGGCAAAGCGCGGGTCTGCATGGCCATGGATCTCGGTCATCGGGTGCTCCTAGATGAAGATGTCGGCAGGAAGCGGCGACGGACCGACCAGCCGCTGATATTGCTTCAGCGCATAGCGATCGGTCATGCCGGCGATGAAATCGGCAACGTGGCGGGCACGGCCGGGCTCTTCGGCGGGCGTCGAGGCGGCCCAATCGGCCGGCATCGCGCCCGAGTCGGCATGAAAGGCTTCGAACAAGCCGGCGACAACCAGTTTCGAAGGGTCACGCAGCGCCGCCACATGCGGATGGCGGTACATGTGCTGGCGCAGGAAGTCCTTCAAAACGGCAGTTTCAGCCCGCATTTCCGTTGACAGCGCTACCAGGCTGCGCCCGGCGGCGCGCACAGCGGCGACGCTGCGCGGTGCGGTTTCGGCAATCCGGGCGCGAGTTTCCACAAGCAGATCCCCAGTCATCCGGCCGATCTGGTCGCGCACCAACTCGGGCACCAGCCGGTGCCGTGCCGTTACCCCTGGCCAGCGCGCCGTCACCGCCGCCCACCTTTGCGCCGTAAATGGCACTGCGGCAGCGACCTCCTCGACACTGAAAAGTCCGGCGCGGATGCCATCATCCAGATCGTGATTGTCATAGGCGATGTCGTCGGCGAGGGCGGCGACCTGCGCCTCGAGTCCGGCATGGCTGGCAAGATCAAGCGGCCAGGCGGCATCGGTCTCGGCCAGCGCCCAGGTCGGCGCGTAAATCGGGCCATTATGCTTGGCGAGGCCTTCGAGCGTCTCCCAACTGAGGTTGAGCCCGTCCCAGCCGGGGTAGCGGTTCTCCAATTTCGTGACGATGCGCAGCGTCTGGGCATTGTGATCGAAGCCGCCATAAGGCGCGAGCGCCGCCTCGAGCGCATCCTCCCCCGAATGACCGAAGGGTGGGTGGCCGAGGTCATGCGCCAGCGCCAATGCTTCAGTCAGATCCTCGTCGAGCCCCAGCGCCCGCGCCAATGTGCGGGCGATCTGCGCGACTTCGAGGCTGTGGGTCAGCCGAACGCGAAAATGGTCGCCATCGGGGGCGACGAACACCTGAGTCTTGTAGCGCAGCCGGCGAAAGGCGCTTGAATGGACGATACGGTCGCGGTCACGCTGGAAGGGTGTCCGAGTAGCGGAAGCCGCCTCGGGGTGGAATCGCCCGCGGGTATGCGCCGGGTTTGTAGCATAGATCATAAACCCCTATCCCGCAGGGAGAGAGGGTCGGTCACGACAACTCCGGATCGAAGCCCGTCGTCATGCGCGGCATGTCGGTCGCCGTCACCGAATAGCGCGGCGCCGGTGCCGGCTGCATCACGCCATCGACCTCGATGAAGGTGCCGCGCGCGGCATTATGCGGGTGCGCCGGGGCATCGGCCATGCTGAGCACCGGGGCGAAGCAGACATCGGTCATTTCCATCAACGCGCACCATTGCGCACTCGTCTGTGTAAGGAACAGCGCCGTCAGCTTGGCCTTCAACGGACCCCAGGCGCTGCGGTCCATCTGGCCATCGAAATCGGGATCATCGGCCAGCCCCGCCAGCCGCCGCGGTTCGCCATAGAATTGCGGCTCGATGCTGCCGATGCTGATCCAGCGGCCATCCGACGTTTCATAAGTGTCGTAGAAATGTGCGCCGGTATCGAGCATGTTGGTGCCGCGATCGTCCGACCAGATGCCATTGGCGCGAAAGCCCCAGATCATGCTCATCAACACCGCGGCACCATCGGTCATCGCGGTATCGATGACTTGGCCCTGCCCGGTTTTTTGCGCGTGGAGCAGCGCCGACACCATGCCGAAGGCCAGCATCATGCCCCCGCCGCCGAAATCGCCGACCATGTTGATCGGTGGGGTCGGTTTTTCACCCGCGCGGCCATAGCTGTGCAGCGCACCGGCAAGCGCGATATAATTAATGTCATGCCCCGCCGCTTGGGCGTAGGGCCCGGTCTGGCCCCAGCCAGTCATACGGCCGTAAACCAGCCGCGGATTGTCGGCGAGCAGCACATCGGGCCCCAGCCCCAACCGCTCAGTCACCCCGGGGCGAAAGCCTTCGATCAGGCCATCGGCGCCCTTGACCAGTTCACGTACCTTGGCCTTGCCTTCAGGCGATTTCAGATCGACCCCGATCAGCCGGCGCGAGCGCAGCAGCGGGTCGCGCTTGTCGATGCGCGCGCCGGGCCGGTCGATGCGGATAACTTCGGCGCCATGATCGGCGAGCATCATCGCGGCGAACGGCCCCGGGCCGATTCCGGCCAGTTCGATGATGCGAATTCCGCTGAGTGGTCCGGCCATGTCGTGTCTCCAGAGATCTTTCGCTGCTCCGTGCCATGCTGGCAGCGCGGGTCAAGCCCTTGCTTGCTGCCGGCGATGATGGCGAGGGCCTTTACCCGCTCGCTTGCGCATGTTCGAAGACAGCGAGGAGCGAAAAAACCGCCGCGCAGAAGCATCTGCAAATATCGGCCCCGTGACCAGAGCCGGCGCCCATCGCCCGCTTCCCGCGCGGTGACACACCGGGCCCATGCGCGTCAGTTCCACAATGATCGAAACATGATATTTGACACCATTCTTCGAATTCCATAATTCTAGAAACATGAATGACAAACCCGACCTGACAACAATCGTTGATCGCCTTGCCGCGCTTGCGCAGCCGCATCGGCTGGCGGTGTTCCGGCTGCTCGTCGTGGCCGGGCCGGGTGGGCGCGCAGCGGGCGACATTGCCGATGCTGTCGGCCTGCCAGCGTCGACACTGTCCTTCCATCTCGCGCATCTCAAGCGCGCCGGGCTGATCACGGCGGTGCGCGCGGGGCGGTCGCTGCATTATGCCACCGATTTCGTCGCGATGCGGGGCCTCGTCGATTTCCTGACCGAAAATTGCTGTGCCGGGGCCGCGCCCGGGCCTGTGGCGGCGAAGCCGGGCGATGCGCTGCGGGCACTGCTTGAAAGGAATGTCGCATGAAACGGATGCATGTTCATGTCGGGGTCGACGACCTCACTCAGTCTTTGCGTTTTTACACCACGTTATTTGGCGCCGAACCCAGCATGGTCGCGGCCGATTATGCCAAATGGATGCTCGATGATCCGCGGTTGAATTTCGCCATTTCGGTCGGCCATGCGACGCGCGGCATCGAACATCTCGGCATTCAGGTCGAAAGCGAAGCCGAACTGGCCGAAGTCGGCGAGCGACTGGCCGATGCCGACGGCCCGGTACTGACGGAAGCCGCCGCTAGCTGCTGCTATGCAACCGCGAGCAAGGCGTGGATCGCCGATCCGCAAGGGGTGGTGTGGGAAACCTTTCTGACCACCGGAAGTACGACGGATTATGGGAGCTCGCCCGCCCTATCGCGGCTGGCGGGTAGCAGCGCCGCCGATGGCGCCTGCTGCGCGCCGTTGCTGACGCCCGCCAAGACCGGTTGCTGCTGATGTCGGTCACCATCTGGCACAACCCCAAATGCGGCACATCGCGCAATACACTGGCAATGATCCGCGCCACCGGGGTGGAGCCGACCATTGTCGAGTATCTGCAAACCCCGCCCGATGCTGCGACGCTGTTGCGCGTCGCGATGGCCGTTGGCGGTGCCGCTGCGCTACTGCGCACCAAGGGCACCCCGGCAGAAGAACTCGGGCTGATCGGCGCCGATGACGCGACGATCCTGGCCGCGATGGCGGTCCATCCGATCCTCATCAACCGGCCGGTGGTGATCACCCCGAAAGGCACCGTGCTGGCACGGCCATCGGAAAAGGTCCTGGCAGTACTCGATGCCGCCCTGCCAGCCGATTTCACCAAGGAAGATGGCGAGGTCGTGCACCGCGCATGATCCGGCCTGCGACGCTTGCCGATGCCGCTGCCATCGCCGCAATCTATGCGCCACAGGTTCTCACCGGCACCGCCAGCTTTGAAACCGAAGCCCCCGATACCGCCGAAATGGCGGCACGGCTGGCGCGGGTGCTGGGCAAGGGCTGGCCGTGGCTGGTCTGGGATACCGGCGCTGGCGTGCTTGGCTATGCCTATGCCGGCCAGTTCCGCGACCGCGCCGCCTATCGCGCCACCTGCGAAAACTCGATCTATGTCGCCGCGGCGGCGGCGCGACAGGGCATTGGCTGGGCGCTGTTGAGAGCCCTCTGCGATGCTGCCCGGGCCGCCGGCTTTCGCGAGATGATTGCCGTGATCGGCGATGGCGGCGGCAACCATGCTTCGGTCGGTCTCCACGGCGCCTGCGGTTTTGTCCGGGCCGGGATCCTGACCAATGTCGGGCAGAAATTCGGGCGGCGACTCGATATCATCTATATGCAACGGAGCCTGTGATGAAACTTGGACGGCGCCTCTTTGCCGAAGGGCTTGGCTCGGCAATGCTCTTCGCCACCGTCATCGGTTCGGGAATCATGGCCGAACAACTGGCCGGCGGCAATGTCGCGCTGGCGCTGCTTGGCAACACGCTGGCGACGGCGGCGATGCTGCTGGTGTTGATCACCATACTGGGGCCGGTTTCGGGGGCGCATTTCAATCCTGCCGTAACGCTGGTGTTTGCGCTGCGGCGCGCGCTCGCCTGGAGGGATGCCGCGCTCTACATGCTGGTACAACTACTCGGCGGGCTGGGCGGCGCTATCATCGCCCATGCCATGTTCGATCTCCCGGCATTTGAAATCGGCAGCAAAATGCGCACCGGCTCGGGCCAGTGGCTGGGCGAGGCGGTGGCAACCTTTGCGCTGGTGCTGACCATCCTCGGCACCCTGCGCCACCGCCCGCTCTGGGTGCCGCTGAGCGTCGCCGGCGTGATCACCGCTGGTTATTGGTTCACATCATCGACGAGTTTCGCCAACCCGGCGATCACCCTCGCCCGCTCGCTGACCGACAGTTTTTCGGGCATCCGCCCGGTCGACGTGCCGGGTTTCATCGCCGCCCAGATCGGTGGTGCGTTGCTCGCGGCCGCCTGCGGACGCTGGTTGTTCGATGACGCCCCCTGATCAGCCAAAGGCCTTCGCATAGACATCGGGCTTGAAACCGATGAGCAACAGGCCCTTGCCGACGAGCACTGGCCGCTTGATCAGCGAAGGTTGGGCCAACATCAGCGTAATCGCCTTGTCGGCATCGATGCCCTGCTTGTCGGCATCGGGGAGCCCGCGAAAGGTCGTACCGGCGCGATTGAGCAACGTTTCCCAGCCACGCGTCGCAACCCAGTCGGCCAATAGCGCCGCATCAGCCCCTTTGGCCTTGTAGTCGTGAAAATCGAATACGACGCCGTGCGTGGTCAGCCAGTCCCGCGCCTTCTTGACCGTGTCGCAATTCTTGATGCCAAACATAGTCAGCGTCATCCGTCGATCTCCCGGTGGCACAGCGCATGGCGCATGATGGCGTCGGCATGGATGCCGGCGCAATCGATGATTGGAAAGCGGCTGGTGCCGGGTTGATAGACCAGCGCCAGATCCGTGCCGCCGAGCAGGATCGCTTCACAGCCGGTTGCAAGCAGCTCGGCCGACGCCGCATCGAACACCTGACGCTGCGCGTCCGTCACCGTGCCCGCCGCTGCCATCGCGGCATAGGCATCAT
>JBMOFG010000095.1:0-7075 GCA_049314415.1 Polymorphobacter sp. | reverse complement strand
CCAGCCTCAAGATCGTGCGGCTCGAGCAGGACCCCGACCTCGCCGGCTTTGTCACACTGGGGGATTATGCGCGCGCCGGTCATGATGCGCCGGCCGATCATCTGCTGGATTCGGTCGCATCGCGTCTCGGTGCAGATCTCGACCGCGATGCCGCCACCGCCTCGGGAGGGGAACGCCGCCGCGCCGCGCTGGTCCGCGCGCTGGCCGAACAACCGGACTTGCTGCTGCTCGACGAGCCGACCAACCATCTCGATATCGCCGCGATCGAATGGCTGGAAAACTGGCTCGATCGCTTCAACGGCGGCATGCTGGCGATCAGCCATGACCGCGCGTTCTTGACCCGGCTGACCAAGAACTGCCTGTGGCTGGATCGCGGCACGCTGCGGCGCGCCGAGGTCGGCTTCGGCGGCTTCGAGGAATGGTCCGAGCGGGTTGCTGCAGAGGAAGCCAAGAACGCCTCCAAGCTCGACACCAAGCTGAAGGCCGAGGAGCATTGGCTGCTGCGCGGTGTTACCGCGCGGCGCAGCCGCAATGAAGGCCGTCTTGCCAAGTTGATCGAATTGCGCGCCACTCGCAAGGCGATGACGGCCGGCGATGCCGTGGCCAAAATTGCCACCACCAGCGACGATGGCAAGACCAAGGTGCTGATCGACGCGCATCATGTCGGCAAGAGTTTTGGCGGCCGCACCATCATTTCCGACCTGTCGCTGCGGATACGCCGCGGGGATCGCATCGGCATCATCGGGCCCAATGGCGCCGGCAAATCGACGCTGATCAAGCTCCTACTCGGCCAGTTGGAGCCGGACAGCGGCGAGATAAAACGCGCCAAGTCGCTGAACCCGACGATAATCGACCAGCGCCGCCAACGTCTCGATGCCGAGAATGGCATCGGCAAGACCGTCCGAGACGTGCTCGCCGACGGCGGCGAATGGCTCGAGGTCAATGGCGTGCGCAAGCATGTCGCCGGCTATCTGAAGGAATTCCTGTTCGACCCCGGGGTAATAGATGCTCCGGTCGATGGCTTTTCGGGCGGCGAACGCTCACGCCTGCTGCTCGCGCGCGAATTCGCGACGCCATCGAACCTGCTCGTTCTCGACGAACCGACCAACGATCTCGACATGGAAACGCTCGACCTGCTCGAGGATGTGCTCGAGAGCTACGCAGGCACCGTGCTGCTGGTCAGCCATGACCGCGCCTTTCTGGACCGTGTCGTCACGATGGTGGTGGCGCTCGATGGCGAGGGCAATTGCGAAACCATCGTCGGCGGCTGGTCCGACTGGGCCGCCTATAACAAGGAAAAGCTGGCGGCAGCGCGCCAGGTCAAAGGCGGCAAGAGCAATGCCGGCGCCAAGATCGCCACCTACGAGAATGCCAAGGCAAAAGCTGCCAAGCTGAGCTACAAAGACGCCCGCGAACTCGCCGAACTGCCAGCCCGGCTTGAGACTCTTGCGGCGGCAATCGCCCGCCACGAAGCCGTGCTTACCGACGCGAACCTCTACAGCCGAGACCCCAAGCGCTTTGCCAATGTCATGGCCGAACTTGAAAAAGTCCGCGCCGATCTGGCCGCGGCGGAAGAGCGCTGGCTCGCGCTTGCCGAAATGGAAGCCGCACTGGGCACCTGACCATTCCCTCTTCCGGCTAAGGAGAGGGAATGGCCGCCGCCTCAGGCCAGTTCGGTGCCTGGCACCACAACGGGTTCGACATGCAGCGGCACCACGATGCGCCTGGGCAACGGCGTCAGCTTGGCCGGATCATGCTTGCGGATAAAGTGCTCGACAACCGGCGCCACCTTGTCGCGCCACTTGCTGCCGTTGAAAATGCCATAGTGGCCGGCACCCTCGGCCATGTAATAGGCTTTTTTCGATTGCGGCAGTTCGGTCGCCAGATCCAGGGCAGCGCGAGTTTGCCCCAGCCCCGAGATATCGTCCTTCTCGCCTTCGATAGCGAGCAGCGCCGTGCTGGTAATCGCCGCCGGATTGACCGCCTGGCCGCGGTGCACGAACTCGCCTTTGGCCAGCGCCTGGCGCTGGAACACGACATCGATCGTCTGCAGGTAGAATTCGGCGGTCATATCGCAGACCGAGCGGTATTCTTCATAAAAGGCCTTGGTCGCCGCCGCTGAATCATCATCCCCCTCGACCAGGTGCTTGAACAATTCCCAATGCGATTTCATGTGATTGGCAAGGTTCATCGACATGAACCCGGCAAGCTGCAGAAAGCCCGGATAAACTTTGCGGCCACCGCCGGGATAGGTTGACGGGACCGTCGCGATGACATTCTGCTCGAACCAAGCATAGGGCCGGTCGGTCGCAAGATCGTCGACCGACGGGCCACCCATCATGGTCAGCGTCAATGGCGTCGCCGGGTCTTCATTGGCCGACATATAGGCGACCGCCGCATAGGCCGGCACCGCCGGCTGGCACACGGCGAGAACATGGCCTCCGGGACCAATTTCTCTGATGAATTCGATCAAATAATCGACATAGTCATTAAGGTCGAATTTGCCGTCCGAAAGCGGTACCAGCTTGGCATCGCGCCAGTCGGTGACATAGACTTCATGATCGGGTAGCAGGCGTTCGACGGTGCCACGCAACAGCGTGCCATAATGGCCCGACATCGGCGTGACGACGAGGACGCGCGGGTCCTTGCGCCCCGACACCGCCCGGTTGAAATGCTTCAACTGGCCGAAGGGTTTGCGCAGGATGATCTCCTCGTTCACCGCGACGCTGGTGCCATCGACGATGGCAAAGGGCAGATTGTAATCCGGTTTGCCGCGTGGTGCCGCAGCATGGGCAAAAACTTCAAGGCCGCGCGCCAGCACCGGGCTCGATGCCATATATGACATTGGATTGCTCGGGCTGAGCAGCCAATTCGATGTCGATTGCGCCATGGTTCCCATGCCCGCCAGCCACGTCCGCTGGATCTCATGCGCCGTATAAAGCATGTACATTCCTTGTTACGCATCGCCCAATTCCCCGGACGCTCGTGTCTCTTATCGCAGGTGCAGCATAAAGCAATCAGTGACCACTAAACCTTTTTCCTGATAGCTAACGTTTATATGCTGCATCGCAGCAAACGCAATCGGAGGCGTTGCCGCAGCGCAGCGACAATGATTGAGCCATTCCCGAGGGCCTGCTATCAGGGCGCATGTCCGATCAAGTTGCTGTTCCCGCCGCCGAACCCAGAAAGCTGAGTCGGCTTGTCCTGCTCTGGCGTTTTGCCCGCGCCTATCCGGCACAACTGGCTGCGGCCCTGACTGCGCTGGTCGTTGCCGCGCTGTCGACCCTTGCTATTCCGCAAGGGTTGAAACTGATCGTCGATAATGGCTTCGCGCGCGGCTCGAACCCGGCGGCTGTCGCGCCCTATTTCTGGGCAATGCTCGGCATCGTCGTCGTCATGGGCATCGCCACGGCGTTCCGTTTCTATTTCGTCAGCTGGATAGGAGAGCGCGTCGTCGCGGACCTGCGCAAGGCGGTGCAGGCGCATCTCATCACGCTCGATCCGGTGTTTTTCGAAGAAAACCGCCCCGCGGAAATCGCCTCGCGACTGACCAGCGACACCGCCGTTATCGAACAGGTCGTCTCTTCGGGGGCATCGATGGCGCTGCGCAATGCCGTCATGGGCATCGGCGGCATTGCCTATATGGCGGTGCAATCGCCAAAACTGACGGTGCTGATGCTGCTGGTTATCCCGCTCACCATCCTTCCTATCGTCTGGCTCGGCCGCAAGGTGCGCGCCATGTCAAAAACCAGCCAGGACCGGATCGCCGGCGTCGGCACCATGGTCGCCGAAGTGCTCGGTGCCATCAAGATCGTTCAGGCCTTCACCCAGGAACGCCGAGAGGCCGCGCGCTTCGGTGCTGCCGTCGAAGCTGCCTTCGATACTGCCAAGCGCCGCATCCGGCTTCGCGCCGGCATGACTGCGGTGGTCATCACCCTGATCTTCGGCGCCATCACGCTGGTGCTGTGGCAGGGTGCGCTCGATGTCATCTCGGGGCGGCTGACCGGCGGCACCATCGCCGCGTTCGTCTTCGCCGCCGCCATCGTCGCCGGCGCCTTCGGCACGCTAACCGAAGTCTATGGCGATTTCATGCGTGCCGCCGGCGCCAGCGCTCGCATGGAAGAACTGCTCGCCGCACGTCCCGGCATCCGCGCGCCCGAAAATGCAACGCCACTGCCAATTCCTGCCCAAGGCGCGCTGGCGCTTGATCATGTCACCTTCCATTATCCGTCGAAGCCGGAAGGCGCCGCGCTCATCGATTTCTCGCTCGACATCGCCGCAGGTGAAACTGTCGCTGTCGTCGGCCCTTCTGGTGCTGGCAAATCGACGCTGTTTCAGCTTGTCCAGCGCTTCTACGACCCTGAAAAAGGTCAGATCCGCCTCGATGGCGTGCCGCTTACCGCCGCCGACCCCGAACAGATTCGAGCGCGCATGGCCGTCGTGCCACAGGAAACTATAGTCTTTGCGGCCAGCGCCTTCGAAAACATCCGCTATGGTCGCCCCGATGCGACCGAAGCCGAAGTCTGGGCCGCTGCCGAGGCAGCCCATGCCGAGACCTTCCTGCGTCAGCTACCCGATGGCATTCACAGTTTCCTCGGCGAATCCGGCACACGTTTGTCAGGGGGCCAGCGCCAACGCCTCGCCATCGCCCGCGCCATCCTGCGCGATGCCCCCATCCTGCTGCTCGACGAAGCCACCAGCGCGCTCGACAGCGAGAGTGAGCGCCTCGTCCAGCACGCCCTCGAAAGGCTGATGGCTGGCAAGACCACACTGGTCATCGCTCACCGTCTCGCCACCGTGCGCAACGCCGACCGCATCATCGTTATGGATGGTGGCCGTATCGTCGCCGAAGGCACGCACGACGCGCTGATCGCCGAAGGCGGGTTATACGCGAAACTGGCGCGATTGCAGTTCGACCAAGTGCAGCAGGTAGCGTGACGGATCAGCCACCGGCTGCAGCAGTCCTATTGTCAGTGACCGTTCAGGAAGTGCTTCCGGCGCCTCACTGCGCTGTATAGCCCCCATCCACCACCAGTTCCGCCCCAGTCATGAAGCTGGCTTCGTCACTGGCAAGAAACACCACTGCATCGGCGATCTCACGCGGCATGCCGAGCCGGCCGAGCGGGTGGGCAGCTATGATGGCGCTGCGCATCTCATTGCCGTTTTCGGCCGCGTGCAGCGCATTGGCGACCATCGGCGTGTCGATGAAGCCGGGATGCACCGAATTGACCCTGATGCCGAGCGGCGCCCATTCGACCGCGGCGGCCTTGGTGAGCATCAGCACCCCGCCCTTCGACGCGGCATAAGCGGTGACGTTGGGCATGGCCACCTTGCCCATAATCGACGACAGGTTGACGATCGAGCCGCCGCCCTGGCCGGCCATGACCGGCCCGACGGCGCGCATACCCAGAAAGACGCCATCGAGGTTGACTGCCAAGATACGCCGCCAGTCGGCAAGACTGTGGGTCATGAGATCAAGCTGGTTGCCAACGATGCCGGCATTGTTGACGAGGATGTCGAGCCGGCCAAGGATGGCGGTCGTCGCGGTCACCGCAGCGCTCCAGTCATCCTCGCTTGTGACATCATGGGCGATAAAGGCCGCGAGGCCGCCGGCGGCAATGATTTCGGCTGTGACCGCTTCGCCATCGCCGACGCGCAAGTCCGAAAGCATGACCGCGGCGCCCTCGCGCGCCAATCGCCGCGCGGTTTCGGCACCCAGTCCGGATGCAGCACCGGTCACCAGCGCCACCTTGCCTGCCAAACGTCCTGTCATGCCGTCACTCCCCTGTTTTGGCGGGAGTGTAGCGGATCGATGAGGAAGTCATAGAGTATATGGCGGCCAGCGCCGGCAGCACCGTACCCTGTCAATCGGCAGGGCAGACGATCCTCACGCGTGGCTCCCTGACGGATGACGCAAAGAAAAAGCGCGGGCAAAGCCCGCACTAGTGTTGGGCAGGCTCGGGAAGCTCAAGGCCCCCCGCCCCGCCCGCCGCGCTTTGCCTCAGTTCGCGTAGGCTTCGTTACCCACAAAGCCCATCTTGGTGATGCCGGCCTGCTGGGCCGTTGCCATCACTTCATCGACAACCGAATATTTGGCCAAGCCTTCAGGGCGCAGACGCAGTTCAGGCTGAGACGGCATGTCGGCTGCCTGCTTCATATAGCTTTTCAGCGTCCGCAGATCGACTTCGGTCTTGTTCCAGTAGATGTTCGACAGAAAGTCGATATCGACCTGGTTGAACACCGGATCGATCGGGGCATTGGTGGGGGGCGCTGGAGCCGGCAGGTCGAGCTTGACCGCATGCGTCTGCACCGGAATGGTGATGATGAACATGATGAGCAGCACGAGCATGACGTCGATCAGCGGCGTCGTGTTCATGTCGGGAACCACGTCCCCTTCAGCGGTGGCGCCCATGGAAATGGACATGTAACCCTACTCCTGTTTGTCCGTAACGGGGGTTTTTAACGCCCCCGCCAGGGTAATGACGCCTGAGCGTTTAGCGGACGACCGAACCGGAAACCGGTTCCGAAATGAAACCAAGCTTCAGGAAACCAGCGCGCTGCAGAGTGTAGATCACCCCCCCAACGCAGCGATATTCCATGTCCTTGTCACCGCGGATATGGGCTTCAGGCAACTCGATCTTGCCACCGAGCTTTTCCTGACGGGCGATATCGTCCTTCAGATGCTTGACGGCGCGATCGAGCAGTTCCTGCTTCGATTCGACCTTGGTCTGCCCGACATAAGTGTCGCAGTTCGAATCGACCGAGAGCAGCATGTTCTCGGGCTTGGTCGTTGTCGGCAGATTGGTCACGGTCGGCAGCGTCAACGGAACGACCTGGATGGCAACCGGGACGGTGATCAGAAAGATGATGAGGAGCACTAACATGACGTCGACCAGCGGCGTCGTGTTGATTTCCGTCATCGGCGATTCGCTGCCGTCTTCATTCGGCGATCCGACGTTCATCGACATGGGTGAGAACCCCTTCCCTTGCTGCTGTCGCGCTTAGCGCGCAGCAGGCTTGGCAGCGGCCGGGGCAGCAACCGGAGTGGCGATGCGGGCGCCCGAAACCAGGGCAC
>JBMOFG010000094.1:0-7120 GCA_049314415.1 Polymorphobacter sp. | reverse complement strand
CCTCACCCGCCGCGCTGGCGCGCGTGTCGCCTCTCCCGCAAGCGGGAGAGGGGGGTAGTTCAGCGCAGCGCTGCGATCCCCAATTTGTCCGCCTTGGCCCGCGTTTTCACCGATTCCTCGCTGCGGGTCAGCGCCTTGGCAATGGCGCGCAAGGGCATGCCCTTTTTGGCCAGCGTATGCAGTTTTTGCACTTCTTCACTCGTCCAAGCCTGTTTGTGCCGTTCAAATTTTTCGCCCATCGTCGTTGCTCCCGGGGCCGCAACCCCTTGCCAATCGCTCCGCTGTCCGCTGCATAGGACGGTATGACAAGCTTCTATCTTGGCCTGGCGCTGATAATGGCGCTTTCGATCAACAGCCGCTTCGCCGTGGTGCGGGTGCTAGCGGTGCTGCTGGCGGCGGTGGCGCTGGGTTTCATGGCCTGGTCGATCGTGCTGGCGAACCTCGATGGCAGTTTTGCCCGGGCGCCGGCGGAGAGCGTGCTGCCGTGGCTGCTCAACGCCGAAGCCGTGCTGATCACGCTCGCCGCGCTGCTGCTGCTCTGGGCCGTGCCGCGGCAATGGCGCCGCAATGGCGGCAGCATACCGTGGCGCAGCACGCGCCTTGCCCATGGCCAGTTAACCCGTGCGCTGCACTGGGGAAGCGCGACGCTGATCATCGCCGCCTTCACCATGGGGCAGTTCATCGCGGTGCTCACCCCCGACAATGTGGTGCGCGCCGAATTTGTGGCGACGCATATGGCGGTCGGCGGCGCGATCTTCCTTTTGACCTTTGCCCGTATGTTCGAACGGCTGGTGCGACCGGCACCGCCCAACAAGGCCGAAGCGCATATCGGGCACTTCCTGCTCTACACCTTGCTCACCGCGATCTGCGTCACCGGCCTGGCGCTGGCGCCGGCGCCGATTGACCTTTTGGGGCTGAAACTGCCCAATCTGCCGGCCAGCGCGATCGCCGCGCCGCTGCACCGGGCACTGACAGCGCTGCTGGCGCTGCTGTTTCTTGGCCATGTTTATGCGGCGCTACGGTCGATCCGGCGTATGGCGCGCTAGAACAAATCACGACTGCACCCCATATTGCACCCATGGAAATCCAGATTCGCACCAGCCTCGCCGAACCGGACACCGACGGCAGTTTCGTGCCGCATCGCCCGGCGCGGCCCGAAAAGTCCGAAGGCGGGCAGGCCTTTGTCATCGTCAGCGATTATGTCCCGGCTGGCGACCAGCCGACTGCGATTGCCGAGCTTGTCGCCCAGGCCAATCAGGGCGAGCGCGACCAGGTGCTGCTCGGCGTCACCGGATCGGGCAAGACCTTCACCGCCGCCAAGGTCATCGAAGCGGTGCAGCGGCCGGCGCTCATTCTGGCGCCGAACAAGATTTTGGCGGCGCAGTTGTATGGGGAGTTCAAGAGTTTCTTCCCGAACAATGCGGTCGAATATTTCGTAAGTTACTATGACTATTACCAGCCGGAAGCCTATGTGCCGCGATCGGACACCTATATCGAGAAGGAAAGCTCGGTAAACGAAGCCATCGACCGGATGCGGCATTCGGCGACGCGGTCGCTGCTGGAGCGCGACGACGTGATCATCGTGGCGTCGGTAAGCTGCATTTACGGCATCGGCTCGGTCGAGACCTATTCGGCGATGACCTTCACGCTGAAGAAAGGCGAAACCGCCGACAGCCGCGAGATCATCCGCAAGCTCGTGGCGCTGCAGTACAAGCGTAACGACGCCGGCTTTGCCCGCGGCAATTTCCGGGTGCGCGGCGACAATCTCGAGATTTTTCCGTCGCATTATGAGGACAGCGCCTGGCGGATCAGCTTTTTCGGCGACGAGATCGAGGCGATCAGCGAGTTCGATCCGCTGACCGGCAAGGGGGTCGCCAAGCTCGACTATGTGAAAGTCTATGCCAATTCGCACTATGTGACTCCGGGCCCGACGCTGAAACAGGCCAGCGAGGCGATCCGGTTCGAAATGACCGAGCGGCTCAAGGAGTTGAATGCCGAAGGCAAATTGCTGGAGGCGCAGCGGCTCGAGCAGCGGACGAATTTCGACCTGGAAATGATCGCCGCGACGGGAAGCTGCGCCGGGATCGAGAATTACAGCCGCTTCCTCACCGGCCGCCTGCCCGGCGAACCACCGCCGACCCTGTTCGAATATCTGCCCGAAAATGCCATGCTGTTCGTCGATGAAAGCCATGTCACCATCGGCCAGATCGGCGCGATGGCCAAGGGCGATCACCGCCGTAAGCTGACCCTCGCCGAATATGGCTTTCGCCTGCCGAGCTGCATCGACAACCGCCCCTTACGTTTTGCCGAATGGGAGGCGATGCGCCCGCAGACGGTGTTCGTCTCGGCCACGCCCGGGCCTTGGGAGATGGACAAGACTGGCGGGGTGTTCGTCGAACAGGTGATCCGGCCGACAGGGCTGGTCGATCCGCCGATCGAGATCAAGCCAGTCGAGGACCAGGTCGAGGATCTGATCCAGGAAGCGAAAAAGGTCGCGGCGGCCGGCTATCGCACGCTGGTGACAACGCTGACCAAGCGGATGGCCGAGGATCTGACCGAATTCCTCCACGAAGCCGGCCTCAGGGTGCGCTACATGCACTCCGATGTCGAAACGCTTGAGCGTATCGAGCTGATTCGCGACCTGCGGCTCGGGGTCTATGACGTGCTGGTCGGCATCAACCTGCTGCGCGAGGGGCTCGACATTCCCGAATGCGGGCTGGTGGCGATCCTCGATGCCGACAAGGAAGGCTTTTTGCGGTCAGAAACCTCGCTCATCCAGACCATCGGCCGCGCGGCGCGCAATGTCGATGGCCGGGTCATCCTGTATGCCGACCATGTGACGGGCAGCATGGAGCGCGCCATCCGCGAAACCGACCGGCGGCGGACGCGGCAAGAGGTTTATAACGTCGAACATGGCATCACGCCGGCAACGATCAAGCGCGACATTTCCGATCTGCTTGCAGATGTTTCGCAGCGTGACGGGCTGATCGTCGATACCGGCGACGCCGATACGCCGCATCTCGTCGGGCATAATCTCAAGGCCTATATCGCCGACCTTGAGGAGCAGATGAAGCGCGCTGCCGCGGATCTGGAGTTCGAGACCGCGGCGGCCATCCGCGACCAGATCCGCCGGCTCGAGATGGACGAACTGGGCATTCCCGATGCCGATCGGTTGGGGCCGGTCAAGGGCCTCAGCATGGGCGGCGCGCCGGGAACGCGGACGACGCGCTTTGAAAAGATGAAAAAGAAGGCGAGTTTCGGCAAAAAACGCTAAAGCAAACATCCCAATCCGGCGCGGATGACTTCGGCCACCAGCCCCGGGTCGCGCGGGTCGCTCAGCGCGCTGGCGATCTGCGATATGCTCATGCGGTTGAAGCGGCCGCCATTGAGCCGGCTGAGTTGGTCGAGGCGTTGTAACTGCACGAGACTCAACCGGTCACCCAGCTTGTCGCCCATGCAGCGCGCCTGGGGCTGCGGCACGCCGCGGTCGGTCAGCGCGGTCGCGATGCGCTGCGACGGGGTCGCGCAGCCGGCGAGCAGCAACAGCGGCGCGAGGACGAAAATCGGGCGCATGCGGGCAGGTCCTTCAAAGGCAGGTGCGGCAACACCACTAGTGCGCAGCCGCGCCGGTTTGGCTATAGGCTTAGTTCATGTTCGACACCCTCGCCAGCCTGTCCAGCCGTTACCCGGTGCTCACCGATGTCACCTGGTGGCAGGGCATCGGCATCGCGCTGATCGTCACGGCGATCATGGAGGTCGTCGCCATTATCTCCCACAAATATGTCATGCACGGTTTCTTGTGGAGCCTGCACAAATCGCACCACGAACCGCGCACCGGCCTGTTCGAGCGCAACGACTGGTTCGGCGTTGCCGGCGCCATCCCGTCGATCATCCTGCTGCTCATCGGCACGCATTACGGCCTGCACCTGATCACCGCGATCGGCGCCGGCATCACCCTATATGGCGCCATCTATTTCGGCCTCCACGATGTGCTCGTTCACCGCCGCGTCAAGCACCGCTGGAACCCGCAATGGGGCTATATGAAGCGCGTCGTCCAGGCGCACCGCCTCCACCATGTCGTCGAAACCAAGCATGGCACGGTCAGCTTCGGCTTCATCTGGGCCCCGCCGATCCGCAAGCTGAAGGCGCAACTCGAAGCCGATGGCCGCGGCCGCATCCGGGCGAGCGCCAAGATGAAGGCGGAAATGGGCATGATCGACAATGCCGAGCATTGGGCGCGCTAGGTCGGTCGCAGGCCGGGGCGCTGTCTTGGGTGGCGGCGTTAACAAAGTCACGATAGTCACGCCGAACGCGGTTTTGCGCGACCAGCGTAACGCTGCCGGGCACCGTTCAAAGTTCACGAAAGTCACGATATTGTACGTTTTTTGAAACGTGTCGCTGGGGGCGATGCGCCTCGCCAAAGCCGCTGTCCTTTCCTCGCAATGTCAAAGAGCTGATCTCAGTTTCTTTATGGCACGAAATCCCCGTGTAGGACAGAATTGAGTGCTGGCATACGGATGCTGACTGCAAGATTGTCCGTAAAAAAATTTTTGCTAGATTCGACGATTGCGTCCTACCGATTTTCCCCGCAAACAACCTTAGGGGAGGTTGAACTCGCCGAGGGAGCAACGCGTTGAAGCCATTTATCAAATGGGCTGGGGGCAAGCGATGGCTGCTCAACGAGCCAAGCTTCGAACTTCCCCATTTCTCGGGGCGGTATATCGAGCCATTTCTAGGAGGCGGGGCAATCTTCTTTCACCTTGCACCGCCCGTTGCCATCATATCCGACGTTAACAAGCGTCTGATCGAAACATACCGGTCGATCCGCGACGAATGGCGCCTCGTGCAGTCGTGCCTAGCCGAGCTCCAAGAAAGCCATTCCAAGCAATTCTACTATGAGGAGAGACGGCGTGAGCACGTTATCTCGCATCGCAGAGCAGCGCAATTTCTTTACCTAAACCGCACATGCTTCAACGGTCTCTACAGGGAAAATCTAAAGGGACATTTCAACGTGCCCTTGGGCACCAAGACGCAAGTTACGTTGCTTGATGACGACTTTGAACGAGCGAGCGAAATGCTGTCGCGTGCTGATCTGCGGTCTAGTGACTTTGAAGCGGTCGTGGCGGAGGCAACAGACGGCGATCTGGTCTTCCTTGATCCACCTTATACGACCGCCCACAATTGCAATGGGTTCGTCAAATATAATCAGAAGATCTTTACATGGGACGATCAGAAAAGGCTGATGGAAGCCGTTCGATGCGCCAAGCAGCGCGGCGCTCAGATAGTGCTAACGAACGCTGACCATGTAAGCATTCATGAGCTATATGTTGGGCTTGGCACGCCGAGAGTGGTTTCGCGTCCGTCAGTGATAGCGGGATCGGCCCAGTCCAGGCGTGGTACAACCGAGGCCTTGTTCGTGTTCTGAAACTATCGCACTTGTAGTCGAATTTTTTAGGGGGGTTCATTGCCGTTTATCGATCCCGCAGAAGCTGTCGCGCTTCAAAGCAAAATGAGCAGCGACAAGTCGCAACTCGGTAAGATTTTTGTTGCTAAATCTTCCAAGTTCCACACGCGCAACGTCGATCACAGCTTGGTCGAGGGCTTGCTCGCGGACGGCTGGGAAGAGTATGGCCAAAACCTGAAAACCAAAACGCGGCTGCGCAAACCGAAGAGCCACAACGTCCAATTTGAGGACGACGTTTGGTGTCAGTTATATCGCCTCGGCTATCGCACGCTCAACGTGGACGAGAATTTTTGCCTGCCATTCGGCTCAGAACCATCAGATAAAAAGCAAATTGACGTGGTCGCGATAGATCACGATAGCGTTCTGCTGGTCGAGTGCAAGTCGAGCGAGTCCTCGGCAAAACCGCCCTCGTTCAAGACAGAGTTTGAGGCATTGCGATTCCGCCTCGATGGCTATCGCAAAGCAGTCGATCAGACATTTGGTCCAGGCAGGCGTATCAAATACATCTTCGCGACGAGGAACTTGCGACTCAGCCGCGATTCTACCGACGTCCTGCGGCTCGTCGAATCCGGCGGATTCTACTATAATGACAATACATTTCAGTATGTTGATAGCCTGCTTAAGGCTTATCGCAACGCCGCTCACTATCAGTTCATGGGGCTGATTATGAAGGGCCAGAGCATTAACAAAGAGAAGATCGAGGTTCCCGCCATCGAGGGCACAATGGGCGGAAAAGTTTATTACATGTTCTCGCTCGAACCACAGTTATTGCTTAAAATCGGGTTCGTTCTGCACCGGACTCGGGCAAACGAATCTGAGATGCCAACCTACCAGCGCCTACTCGTGCCCTCGCGATTAAAAGGAATTACAAAATTCATCGACAACGGGGGCTTCTTCCCAAATTCGGCCATTCTCAACTTTAACGAGCGCGATACCAAGCTTGAATTCCAAGGCCAGCAGCGTTCGAAAGATAGCGTATCGCGAACTGGCATACTCAAGATCCCTAATGCTTTCGCGATTGCCTATATTATCGACGGCCAGCACCGCATCTACGGCTACGCCAACTCGAAGTATAAAGCGAACAATACGATTCCCGTGGTCGCATTCAAGAATCTCGAACCAAGCGACCAACTCGAATTGTTTATGCAAATCAACGAGAACCAGAAAGCGGTAAGCCCGACGCTGCGAATTACGCTTGAGGAGGATCTGTATTGGAGTTCCAATCGGCTTGACTCGCGTTTGAAGGCGCTGCGGTCGTCGGTTATCCGCGCGCTCGGCGGCGATAACTCCGGGCCGCTGTACAACAAGATCTCTCTCGGCGAAGACCGGGCGATGTTGCAAGCTAAGCCGTTCGCCGACGCCTTGCTCAAGTGCAAACTCCTTCCCGAGGCCAAGGGCAACAAATTCGTCAATGGCACCACAGCCGCCGCCTTGTATGACAGCGCTAATCTCAATCACAGCGATGAGATGATGAAGGCGCGGATCAAAACCGTGGGCTTTATCAATGCCTGCTATGAGCTTGCCGAAGACGCCCTTAAACAGCACCAAGATACGCTCAACGCCTATATCTTGTCGAACCGTGGAAGCTTCGCGTTCGTGTCCCTAGGCTCAGGACTCATAACCAGAACAGGACGGTTGCGGCGAGAGCGACGGCGG
>JBMOFG010000093.1:0-7126 GCA_049314415.1 Polymorphobacter sp. | reverse complement strand
CACATTGCGGCCACAGCGCGACTGACGCGACACTGCCGGTGTGGCCGCCCGCTTCGGTTCCCTGCGCAATAACGACATCGCAACCCGCTTCCACGGCCTTGACAGCGTGGCGGACATTACCCGCCATGCACATGACGATAACCCCGGCCTGTTTGAGTTCGGTGACAATAGCGACTGGCACGCCGAGCCCAGCAATGAACGCCTTCGCGCCACCCTTGATGATGACATCGACACTGGCCGTGAGTGATTCAGGTTGGGCCGTCAGCAGGTCGACACCGAACGGCTTGTCAGTCAGATCCTTCACCCGTGCCATCTGGTCCGCGATACCGCGCGGCGAAACGCCCGCCATGCCGAGCGAGCCAAAGCCGCCAGCCGCGCTGACCGCAGCACAGACTTCAGCATAGGAGACCCCGCCCATGCCAGCGAGGAGAATCGGGTGCTCGACACCGAGCAGGTCGCAGATCTTGGTATGAATGGTCATCTGGCTTCCCTTCCCCTCTTCCAGCGCAGAAGAGGGCGATGCGCGTCCGGCGCGGCGGGGTGAGGGGTTCCATGCGCCGCGAACCCCCTCACCTCGGGCCGGCTTTGCCTGCTCTCACCCTCTCCCGCATGAGAGATGGTGACGATCACTCGGCTGCTTCGGCGCCCCAACCGATGACCGCCTTGGTTTCGAGGAAGTCGTGAAAAGCAAAATCGCCCCATTCGCGACCATTGCCCGACTGTTTGTAGCCACCGAACGGCGCCATCATGTCACCGGCGGCGCCATTGATGTTGACTTGACCGGCACGCAGCTGGCGCGCCACCTTGCGGGCATGTTCCGGTTCGCCCTGAACATAGGCGGCAAGGCCATAGACGGTGTCATTACCGATGGCGATTGCCTGCTCCTCGCTGTCATACGGGAGCATGGCGAGCACCGGGCCGAAGATTTCCTCGCGGGCGATGGTCATGCTGTTATTCACATCGGCAAAGATCGTCGGCTTAACAAAATAGCCGGTCTCCAGCCCTTCCGGCCGACCAAGACCACCCGAAACCAGTGTGGCGCCTTCGTCGATACCGGCCTTGATCAGTCCCTGGATCTTGTTCCACTGCGTCTCGCTGACCACCGGACCGATAGCGGCATTGCCATCGGGGGCGCCTACCGTCGTGGCTTCGGCCGCTGCCTTGGCAATCGCCTTGGCTGCTTCCATCTTGGCAACGGGGACCAGCATGCGGGTCGGGGCGTTGCACGACTGGCCGCTGTTCATCATCACCGACTTGACGCCGCCAGTGACAGCGGTTGCCAGGTCGGCATCATCGAGGATGATGTTGGGCGATTTGCCGCCAAGTTCCTGGTGGACGCGCTTGACCGTTGGCGCGGCATTCTTCGCGACCTCGATACCGGCGCGGGTGCTGCCAGTGAAACTGACCATATCGACTTCGGGGTGCGACGAAAGCGCGGCACCGACACTGGGGCCATCACCGTTGACGAGGTTGAAGACGCCGGCGGGCACGCCGGCGGCATGCATGACTTCGGCCCAGAGCACTGCCGAGAAAGGCGCGATTTCGGATGGCTTGAGCACCATCGTGCAACCAGTGGCGATCGCGGGCACGACCTTGCAGGCGATCTGGTTTATCGGCCAGTTCCACGGCGTGATGAAAGCACAGACACCGATGGGTTCATGAGTGACCAGCGTGCTGCCACGCAACTCCTCGAACTTGTAGTTTTTCAACACTTCGATACCGGTCATCAGATGGCCAACGCCGATAGCCGCCTGCGCCTGTTGCGCCAGCCAGCCGGGGGCACCCATTTCTTCGGTGATCGCCGCGGCGATCTCGGGATAGCGCTTCTGATATTCGGCAAGGATGTTCTGCAACAGCTCGACACGGTCCGCCCGGCTGGTCTGGCTGAATGCCGGAAAGGCGCCACGCGCGGCCATCACCGCTGCGTCGGCATCCTTGGCGGTGCCCATCGAGATGACGCCGCAAACCGCTTCGTTCGCAGGGTTGATGACATCGAGCTGCGCCGGCACGATCGGATCGACCCAGGCTCCGCCGATGTAGAATTTGCGATAGTCGCGCATGATGGTCACTCCCAAGGCTTGTTTCGTCACTTTCTAGCCCAGGGTGACGTTACGTCACCCTGTGTATTTTCAGCGCAGCCCGTCGCTGCCCTCAGGCTGGCGTCACGTTTATTTCGTCAGCACCATCATCGCCGCAGCAGTCATCGCTTCGACACCGGTTGCAATCGTTGGTGCCGGATCAGGCGCCCAGCCGCTGTTGTGCAGCGATGGTATCGCCGGACCACCTTTTTCCGCCGCCTCCCAACGTGCCCGAGGCACGCCGCCAAGCCAGAAGATCGTCGTCTGGATAGCGGGGTCGGCAAGGCCAAATTCGCTGTAATCCTCGCTGGCCATCGATGGATCGAGTTCGATGATCCGGTCGGCGCCAAGCGTCCGGGTCAAGGTCGCGGCCACGCGCGCTGCCAACGCCGGGGTGTTGCGGGTCGCCGGCACGTCATGCACGATGCTGACCACCGGCATCTTGTCATCCGGGAACCCTGCAGCGATCGCCTCGCCGCGCGCCACCCGGGCAATGCCATCGAGCAGGCGCTTTTGCTGGGCGACGTCGTAAGAGCGCACCGTCAATTGCAATTTCACCAGATCAGGAATGATATTGTGCTTGGTGCCACCATGGATCGACCCGACGGTGATGACGCCAGGCTGGAACGGATCATTCTCGCGGCTGATCAGCGGTTGCAGGCCGGTGATGATCCGCGCCGCCAGCGCCACCGGGTCCTTGGTCGTCGCCGGATAGGCGCCATGGCCACCGACACCGGGAACGCTCATGTCCACCATGGCCCCCGCTGCCAGCGCGGCGGTTGCCGGCACCGATACCGCACCCGCCGGGATCCGGCTGTCATCATGCAGCGCCAGGGCGAATTGTGGCTTGGGAAAGCGCGTATACAACCCATCGGCGAGCATCGCCTTGGCGCCACCGCCGGCTTCCTCGGCGGGCTGCGCCACCATCACGAGCGTACCCTGCCAACGTGATCTCGCCGCCGCCATGGCGCGGGCAACACCGACCCATACGCTCATGTGAATATCATGCCCACAGGCGTGCATCACCGGGGTAAGGCTGCCATCGGCTGCCCTGCGCATTGCGCTGCTCGCATACGGCAAGCCGGTCTCTTCCTTCACTGGCAGGGCATCCATGTCGGCACGTATCAAGAGTGTCGGGCCGCTGCCGTTAACCAGAACAGCGACGACGCCGGTCTTTCCCACCCCTTCGGTGACGGTGAAACCGGCGGCGCGCGCTTCGGCGGCCATCAGGGCCGCCGAACGGGTTTCCTGAAAGGCGAGTTCGGGGTGAGCATGCAGATCCTTGTAGAGCGAGACGAGATCGACCGGGGCCGCCAGCGCGGACGCGGCGGTTGCCAGCAGTGCGGCGGTAAAGAGCGTGCGGAGCATAGTCATGACATACGCTAAGGCCCAAACACGCCACGCTGCAAGGCTGTTTGCCACAGTTTTGCTGTTCGCCACGACGCCAGCGCTGGCCCGGTTGCAATTGCCGCCGCCAGGCGGTGCGCCGCAGGCCATCGATTTTGCCGCCGATCCGGTATTGCGCTTCCTTGATGACATGGCCCCGGTCGAAGATTTCCGTGCGGCAATCGCCGCTGCCGTCAGTCGCTACCCAACAAACGGCGAAGGATTGGCGCTTGACGACGCTGCCATTGCCAGCCGGCGAGCGGCGCGATCAGCGCTGTTGCCGCAATTGTCACTGTCGCTGGTCGCCAGCCGGTCGCTGACCCGCAATTTCGAAGGCAACAGCGCAATTGTGGAAGGACTAATACCGCGGGGTCGCACCGATGCTGCCATCGGGGCCGACCAGCGCCTGTACGATTTCGGCGCCACCAGCAGTCGCATCGTCGCTGCCAGTGCGCGGATCAACGAAGCCCGCGCGATGGCAAGCGCCGAAGCCATCGACAGCGCGCTTGGGGCAATCACCGCCTGGTATGCATTGGTCGGCGCTCAGGCATTCCGGGATCTCGCTAGTGCCCTCGCCGATCGTCACCGCCAGATTCTGGTCGATACGATCAGCCGCCGCGATGCCGGGCTGGGTAGCGGCGGCGACGTCGCCCGCGCCGAGGCCGGGCTTGCCGATGCGCTGGGCAATCTTGGCCGCCGTGACCGTGGCCTGGCCGGCGCCGAAGCCGATTATCACGCGCTGTTCGGCGCCACGCCTCCGGCTGCCGCCTTGCGGCCGGCGGCCCCACAATCCGCCGCCGGTGGTACCGGCACCGCGATAGCCATGGCCCGCGCCGCGCCGGCGGTCCGCGCCGCGCTGGCGCGGGCACAGGCTGCCGAGGCCGAAGCCCGGGCGCTGCGCGGCGATGCCCGGCCACAAGTTTCGGCCGGAGTCTCCGCGACGCGTTACAATGCGTTCGACAGCGGCAATAATTACGACGTGCGCGGCCAGATCATGCTGCGTCAGATGCTGTCGTTGGGCGGTGCCGAAACCGCACGGATATCCGAAGCGCGCGCCCGCGCCCGAGCTCTGGGCTTTGCCGCCGAGCGCGTGCGCATCGAGGCAGAACGTGCTGCCGAGGCTGCCGCCGCCGATGCCCGCATTTTGGCCGCCGCCGCGAGAACCTTTGCCGATGCCTATCGCGCCAACCGACGATCACGCGACACCCTGGCCGAACAGTTCCGCGTCTCCCGGGGCAGCCTGATCGATCTTATCCGCACCGAACAGGATTATGTGGCCAGCGCCGAAGCGCTGGTCCGCGCCGATATCGAGCGCGATCTGGCGCAATTCACCCTGATGGCGCGCACCGGCGAACTACCCGGCTTTCTGGCGCTGCCGATTCCGGAGACGATGCCATGAGCGCCCTGCCCGCCCATGGCGATTTCAGCAGGGCGCTTCGCAGCGATGCCGCGCCGCCCCCGGCGTTTGGCGCAGCACCGCCTCGCGCTGGTAATTGGCTGCGCGCCCCTATCTGGGCCAATCGCGGCCTGTTCGGCCAGGTCGCGCTGGCAGCGGTGCTGATCAACGCCCTGTCGCTCGCCACATCGCTGTTTTCGATGGCGGTCTACAACAAGATCATCCCCAACAATGCCACAGACTCCCTGACCGCGCTTTTGATCGGCATCAGCCTCATGCTGGCGTTCGATTTCGCGCTGCGGATCTTGCGCGGTTATTTCGTCGATGTTGCTGGCCAAAATATCGATCATCAACTTGGCAGCGCCGTCTTCGACCGGCTCATCAATATGAAGCTCGCGGACCGGCAGGGCTCGAACGGTGCCTTTGCCGGGGTCTTGCGCGAATTCGAATCGCTGCGGGAGTTTTTTACCAGCGCAACCATCGTTGCGCTGGTCGATGTGCCTTTCATCCTGCTGTTCCTGCTCGTCATCGCTCTGGTAGCGCCGCCGCTGGCGCTGGTGCCATTGCTTGCCGTCCCGCTCGTCGTTGCCACGGCGGTGCTGGTCCAGCCGCTGCTTGCCCGCAACGCCGATGCCAGCCTTGCTGAAGGCTTGAACAAGCAGGGTATTATCGTTGAAACAATTGCCGGCTTGGAAACCATCAAGACCAGCCGGGCCGGACCCTTGCTCGCGGCACGCTGGCAACGGGCCGTGGCCGCGCACGCGGCATTGGCGCTGCGACAACGGCTGGCGGCCGGCATGGCCGTGCACGTCGCGGCTGTCGCACAGAATATCGTCTATGTCGCGATGCTCGGGATCGGCGTCGGTCTCATCGCCGAACAGCAGCTGAGCATGGGAGCATTGATTGCCGCATCGATGCTATCAGGGCGCTGCATCGCACCGCTTGGCCAGATCGCCATGCTGCTGACCCGGCTCGGCCAAACGCATAGTGCCTGGCGCGCGCTGGATCGCCTAATGGCCAGCCCCGGAGAGAGCACCGGCAACCCGCTGCGCCGCCCCTCACTGATTGGCGCCATCACCTTCGAAGATGTGCGCTTCACTTATCCTGGCAGCAACACGCCGGCCCTCGGCGGTCTCAGTTTTCATGTGGCACCCGGCGAACGCGTCGCCATAATCGGCCGGGTCGGATCGGGCAAATCCACGGTCGCACGGCTTGCGCTCGGGCTTTATGCCCCCGATTGCGGTACGGTGCGTATTGACGATGCCGATATCCGCCAGCTCCATCCGGACGATGTGCGCGCCAATATAGGCGCCGTACTGCAGGATATCGTCCTCCTGTCAGGGACGATCCGCGACAATATCGCGCTCGGCGATGCCGGCATCAGCGATGCCGACGTCCTGTACGCCGCGCGATTGTCAGGAGCACATGACATAATCGGCCGACTGCCGCGCGGGTATGACCATGTGCTAGCCGATCGCGGCGAGGGCCTGTCAGGCGGCCAGCGCCAGATGATCGCCATCGCCCGCGCCCTGGTCGGCACGCGTTCGCTGCTCTTGTTCGACGAACCGACCAGCGCCATGGATATTGCCAGCGAAACCGCGCTGATTGACCGGCTGGCGACGGCACTGACGGGCCGCACCGCGCTTTTCATCACCCATCGCCAGTCGCTGCTGCGGCTCGCCACCCGCATCATCATTCTCGAAGCCGGACAGATCGTCGCCGACGGACCGCGCGATGCTGTTCTGCACCGCCTCGCCCTGTCAAATGGAGCGCAGGACCAATGACAACGCAGACCATGACCGACAGCGTCAGCCGGGTCGAGCCGGCGCGCGCGGCGCACGTAATGCTGGGCACCATCACCGGCTTAATGCTGGTGATCATCGTCTGGGCCGGGCTCGCACAAGTGCCGGAAACCGCCATCGCCGCGGGCGAAGGTGGTCATCTCCACGGTGGCGAGCTTCTCGCCGGTCGTGGCGTCGCGGATCACGCGCTCGGAATAGATCAGGGCGCCCTTGCCGGGGCCGCGATCCACCAGGCCGGTGACGCGGGAGGTGCCGATGATCTCACCGCTGGTGGGCAGGGGGCGGTGCAGGGTGAGGGATTGCTCGCCATGCACCACGCGCACCCAATCCACGCTTGTGTCCGGCGCCTTCAGCCAGAAGCCGGGATAGCCGAGCACCACGGCCATGGAGGGCATGGCGGTGAGGCCGGGCTCATAGGTGAAAGGGAGTTGCCGCAGATCCATCGGGTCCTGCCCCAGGCCGAT
>JBMOFG010000092.1:0-7131 GCA_049314415.1 Polymorphobacter sp. | reverse complement strand
CCCCGACTTCACCGACTGGGGGCTCGATGTCACTGCTGCCGACCATGACGCGCTCGCCAGCCGGGGCTGGTTTGCCAGGCCGAGCGACTATGATCCGGCCGGTTATCGCTATTCAGCGGCGCTGATCGCCGATGCACCGGCGCAGCTGCTGCTCGGCGGGCCGATCGCCGTCACCGCGCCAGTGCGGCTGCTGCACGGTCAGCGCGACGATGCCGTGCCGTGGCGACTGGCGCTCGACATTGCTGACCGGCTCTGTTCCGACGATGTTCAGCTGCATATCGTGAAGGATGCTGATCATCGCCTGTCGCGGCCGCAGGACATCGCCCTGCTGCTGGCGATCGTGGCACGGCTGGCCGAGGAAAAGCCCGCATGAAATTTATCTTGATGCTGGCGCTGATCGCCGCCCCGACACTCGCTGCACCGCAGGCGAGCGAGGTCGGCCGCTATCAGGTGTGTCTGGCGCTGGTGAAATCGGCCCCGGAACGCGCCGTAGAGACAGCGCAAGCGTGGCGGATCGAGAATGGCGGCATACCCGCGCTGCACTGCCTCGCACTCGCCCAGTTCGCCCGGCAGGACTATTCGTCGGCACTGGCCAGCTTTGAAAAGGCCATACAGGGCTCGCTGGCGGCGCACGACGGCAAGGCGGTGACCATCCTGTCACAGGCGGCCGATGCCGCTATGCTCGCTGGCCAACCGGCCTCGGCAATCGCTTTTCTCGATACCGCCATCGCCGGCCCCGGCGGGATCAGCCTCAGTCCGCGCGCCGAGGCCAGCCTGCGCGTCACCCGAGCCGAAGCGCTTGTCGATCTCAAGCGCGAGAAGGCCGCGGCAAACGATCTCGATACGGCGACAAAGCTGGACCCCGATGTGCCATTCGGCTGGCTGCTGAAGGCCACGCTTGCCCGCCGTATGGGCGATTTCCGGACAGCTGAAGCCGCCATCCTTGCGGCCGCGACCCGCGACGCCGACAGCGCCGACATCCAGTATGAAGCCGGCAATATCGCCGCAGCACAGGGCAATGACCAATTGGCGCGCACGGCCTGGATGGCGGCAGCACGCGCCGACCCCGATTCGCCGGCCGGCAAGGCAGCGAACAAGGCGCTGATCGGCGATTGAAGCGGTTCACCGCACCAGTTGCGACCGCCCGGGCCGCTGAATCCTTGGTAAATTGTCCGGCCCTTCACGGGTTTTCTTCATCACGGGCGGCGATCATCGACGGCTTGATGCGGTTCAGCCGCGTTAAGCTGTAGATCATGTCGCCACAGTCGTCGCCGCGCAGGCCGGAAGCCAGAATGAAGGCTGAAACGCGCGTTTTATGGGCATCGTGCATTGTGGGCTTTGAACTTTGCAGCCTAGACTGGTACCCGGATATGTTGTTTCCTGGGCGATCCCGGCTTTCGATAAGCTGAATGCCGCAACTATCGGAGCCAATCGTGGCACGTGCCGATTTCCGTTTCTCTTTCCCCAAACGCGTGCGCTTTGCCGAGGTCGATGCCCAGGCAGTGGTGTTCAACCCGCGTTATCTCGAATATTTTGATATCGGGCTGGTCGAATATTTCCGCGCTGCCGGCATCTATCAGGGCCAAGGCCTGGCCGGCGGCCCCGAAATGCACGTCGCCAAGGCGCTGGTCGAATTCAAGGCGCCGATCCTGCTCGATGAAATGGTCGCCATCTGCGTGCGCTGCAGCCGCATCGGCACGACCTCGATGACCTTACAATTTGAACTCCATGGCGGTGATGGCGAGGATTTGCGCGCCACTGGCGAGGAAGTGCACGTCAATGTCGGCGAAGTCCGCGGCCGGCCGACGCCGGTTGCCGATGCTGTCATAGCCTGCTTCGAAGCGTTTGAAGGCCGATCCCTGAGAAGTCCCACAGCGAGGAATCCCGCGTGAAATATCTGCATACGATGATCCGGGTTTCGGATGTACCGGCGACGCTGGCCTTTTTCCAGCTGCTCGGGCTGGTGGAACTGAAGCGCTACGACAATGACGCCGGGCGCTTCACGCTGATCTTCCTTGCGGCCCCGGGAGACGAGAGCGCACAGGTCGAACTGACTCATAATTGGGACGAAAGCGGCTATGGCGGCGGGCGCAACTTCGGCCATCTCGCCTATGCAGTGCGCGACATTCACGCCGCGTGCCAGCGGCTGATGGATGGCGGTGTCACTATAAACCGGCCGCCGCGCGACGGGCGCATGGCCTTTGTCCGGTCGCCCGATGGCATCTCGGTCGAACTTTTGCAGGACGGCCCGGCGCTGGTCCCCGCCGAACCCTGGCTGTCCATGCCCAATATCGGAAGCTGGTGATGCTGAAAGTCGTCCAGATCCCGGTGCTGAGCGACAATTATGTCTATCTGGCTCATGACGCCGCCAGCGGCGAAACCGCCGTCATAGACCCCGCCGTTGTCGATCCGGTATTGGCGGCGGCGCAAGCGCAGGGCTGGACGATCACCCAGATCCTCAACACCCATTGGCACCCGGATCATGTCGGCGGCAATGCCGGCATCGTGGCCGCAACCGGCGCGAAGGTAACCGGACCGAAGAGTGAGGCAGAACGGATTCCCCATATCGATCGTGCCGTTGGAGACGGTGACACGATATTTGTCGGCGCGTCGGTTGCACGGGTGATTGATGTCGCGGCACACACCGCGGGTCACATCGCCTTTGCCTTTGAAGCCGACGGCGTGCTGTTCCCCGGCGACACGCTGTTCGCGCTGGGTTGTGGCCGCTTGTTCGAAGGCACGCCCGCTGACATGTTCGCCGCCCTCGGCAGGCTGATGGCGTTGCCCGATGCCACCCGGGTCTATTGCGCGCACGAATATACCCAGGCCAACGCCCGCTTCGCCATGACGGTGGAGCCGGGAAATGCCGCCCTTGCTTCCCGCGCAACCGCCATCGCCGCCGCGCGCGCGCACGGCCTGCCGACGGTACCGTTCACAATTGGTGATGAACGCGCCACCAACCCGTTCACCCGCGCCGCGAGCGTGGCCGAGCTTGGCGACCGCCGCGCAGCCAAGGATGTGTTTCGCGGTTAGGCCGTCAACCGTTGAAGGCGCCAGCGCGGGGGCAGCGGCGCATGGCCTGCGCACGCTGGTGACGACGCACGATGGAGACGACGGACGCTGGTGACGACGGACGCACATTTATCCTATGATGTTTCGTTAAGTTCGAGGTCAACCATGCGTATTCTGCTTTCCCTGCTGCTGTTTGGCCTCGCGATACCGGCGCTTGGTGCCGACGTCCCGCCATCGGGGTCGCAGGAGTGTCTCGCCAATCGTGACATCAAGGCGCGGCGCATGACCGCGGAGAAGGGTTATTTCGCACGGACCAGCCTTGGCTGGTTGCGTAATCTGGGGCCGGCCTGCGCAGCTTATGGTCCCAATCGGGCGCTGGTCACCCGCAGCCTCAACGATCGCCAATGCCGCGGCGATGTCGTTTCGGTTGTCGATCCGTTCAGCCGGATCGAATTTGGTGGCTGTGCTCTCGGGGCCTGGGAACAGGTTGCCGACAGCGAAGTGCCAGCGACGAAGAACAAATAGGCGGCGACCAAGCGCGTTCGTCGCAATGCTGCGCCGACGATCAACCACCAAAGCAAACGGCCCGGGCGTCACCACCCGGGCCGTAGCTCTCTTTACCCTCGCCGTCAGGCTGTCGGCTTGGCCGTCTCCGCAGCGGCGACCGGAACCGGCGCCGGCAGCGCTTCCACCGGGGGCGCTGGTGGCACCGACATGTCATGCGGTGTGCCCTTGAGCGCCGGATAGTCCTTGAGCATGTTCACCCCGCCCAGCGGTTTATTCTTGCCCTGGTGACAGGTGGTGCAGAACACCTTCTTGGGATCACCCGCGGGGCCGAGCCGGTTCGCCGGCCACACCTTGCCCAATGCGGTAATGTAATTGTCGTTGATGTCACGCACCATGCGGATGCCATACCAAGCATTGACGCGTTGTGGACGCGAGTTCGACCAGTTCGCGAAATTGTCGCTATTGTGGCAATAGGTGCAATTAACGCCAAGGCCCTGCGACATGTGCATCATAAGGCCGTAGGTCTTTTCGGTCTTCTGGATCGATTCGACATATTGCGACGGATAAGCACTCGTCGCCTGCACCTTGATGATGTTCTTGCCCTGCAGCAGCGATTCAAAAGGATCGGTCGGCAGCGAGGCATAGGCCACAGACTTGGCGGGCGAATTCTGGCCATGCTTATTGCCGACAATGCCCTTGGGATCGGGCATAGCCGCCGACCAGTTATACTTGGGCACCGGCTGGCCGCGATGGCAGGTCCAGCAAGTCACACCAGCGCCGTTGCCGGCATATTTGCTAAGCGAGAAATGCGGCGTCCAATTGGCGTTGATGTCCCGCGTCATCTGGATCATCTTGCGCGCGACAATCTTGGTATATTTCTCGTCGGACGCCATATTTTCGGGGTTGTGGCAGTAATTGCAGCCGGCGTTTTCACCTTCCACCGGTGCAACCCAGCCGGAAATCGCCGCCATCGTGTAATTGAACTCTTCGGCGCTGATATCACCCAGTACCTGGACGTTCTGGTAGGTCTGCTTGGCTGTCGGCCCCTGGCGCATTTCGGGCGTCAGTTCATAGATCGGCTCGGGGACGACATCGGCCGGCGGTAAGTTCCGCTTCAACGCGACCTGGTTCATGCCGGTACCGCGATAACCGGTCTGATCGGTCACCTTCGTGCCGACCTCGCACCCGGCGAGCAGCAGGGCCGGCACGACAAGGCTCAGAGAGACAAGTTTGCGGATCATTGCGGTGCTCCCGGAAGCGTGGCGGGATCGACGACGCCGGTCGACGGATAGGCCGGCGCGAATTTATGTTCGACCGCCCAGAGATACCAATTGTCGACCGCCGTGCCGGTGAGCAGGATGCCGATGCCGCCTGTCAACGTCGTCAGCACTGCGAACCACCAGGCCCAGCGATGGATCGATTCCATCGTCGCGTTGAAACCCATGGTCCAGCGCCAGAACAGCGCTGCTCGCTCCGAAGCCGTGCCGCGATCGGTGATCTGTTCGATTTCGCGTTCGCCGCCATAGCGGCCAACAGCGAGAATAGTCGCCCCATGCATGGCGAACAAAAGGGTCGAGCCATACAGGAAAACGATCGAAAGCGCGTGGAACGGATTGTAGAAAAGGTTGCCGTAGCGGATCGAGAAAGCTGCGGTCCAATCGAGGTGCGGGAAGATGCCAAAGGGCACCGCTTCAGCCCAGCTGCCCATGGCGAGCGGCCGGATGAAACCGAGCACGAGATAGAGCCAGATTGCCGAGGCAAAGGCCCAGGCAACGTGCGTGCCCATCTGCAATTCGACGGCGCGGCGATAGGTGCGCGCCCACCAGAGCAGCACCGATGCGGTGAGCAATGCGCCGGTGATAAGCCACCAGCCACCTTCGGCCAGCGGCGGCAGGATCTTCAGGCCATATTTGGCGGGAGGCGGCTCAAGCGACAACCAGAACAGCTGGCGGACAAACTGGATGGGATCCCAATTGACCTGCGCCCAGAAGTTGAAACCGATGATCAGGAAAGCAATCGTACCGGTCAGCAGAGAGGCAACGCCGAGCGTCCCGAGATAGACCGGGCCAATCTGGGTGCCACCCAATTTGCCCATCCAATAGGTGAAACCGAACGGGCCGAAGCGCGGATCATTACCCGCGGGCAACGGGACGCCGTCCTCCAGTTCGCCGCGCACCTGCACCTGGGTGAAGATATTCTGATAAGCCATCGTCGTGCCTCCCCTCAGCGCCAGATCGGCAGGTTGAGCCACCAGGTCCACCATTCCGGCCAGCCACGCGACCAGAAGGGACCCGACAGGATGATGCAGACCGCGCTCCAGAACCCGGCGTTCAGCGCCAGCAAAAGGCCGACGCGATGGATACCGAGCGTGCCCACCGAATAGCCGATGAGATCGCGGAAGAACGTATCTTCATATTCCGGCGACTTCACATCGCTGCCCTTGGCCGGGTTGACCGCCGACAGCACCAGCGAGCCGTGCAGGCCGAGTGCGAGGCATGTGGTGAAGAAGAAGCTCACCGCCAGCATATGCGCCGGATTGTAATGGAAGTGCAGATATTGATAGCCGGTATTCGACACCCAATCGAGGTGGCTGAAGATGCCATAGGGGAAGCCGAAACCCCAGGCGCCCATCAGCATCGGGCGGATGACAACCAGCGAAACATAGGCGAAAATCGCGACGCTGAACGCAAATGGCACGTGATAACCCATGCCCAGCTTGCGGCAGATTTCGACCTCTCGCAGCGCCCAACTGGAGAAAGCGCCGACCGCGCAGATAGTGATGATCTGCCAAAGCCCGCCATCGCGCAGCGGCGCCAGGCTGAGTCCGTAGCTGATATCAGGGGGAGCGATACTGATAAGCCACGGGTTCCACGTCGGGCCGATCGCGGCACCATAAAGGATCAACGCCGTGCCGAGCGTTGCGAAGAAGATGGTCGTGACGCCAAAGAAGCCCACATAAAAGGGCCCCACCCAGAAATCGAAAAGATCACCGCCGACGAGCGTGCCGCCGCGAACGCGATATTTCCGTTCAAAACTCAAGAGCGCCATGGCGCACCTCCCCCCCGGACGACGTTCCGACAGGAATGCCGCGCAGGAATTCTAGCTTGTGGTGCGGAGCGGGCAAGGCAACAAATTCGCCCTGCCCGTCTCGCTTTACCTGTTACGCAAACGCCCTGCCGCGATGGCAGGGTCAGGCCGCGGCCGTCGACGAGCTGATCGCGGCCGATGCGGCGGGAGCCGCAGGTTCGGCACCATCGAGCCAGTTGTACCGGTCGGTGCTGAGCAGGATGAAGTGGATCAACACTGCCAGGGTAAAAAGGAAAATCGCCAGCGCCGGAAGGAGCCGCTGCGGGTTGAATGCCTGCCAAACTCTCCACATTGTCTTCTCTCCTTAACCGTTCGGCGTTGCGACGGTGGTCGCATCGGCCTGCTGGACATTCTGTTCGACGGCGGCATACGCCTTGGGCGAACCCAGCCACGGACGCCATTCCCAGACGAGGAAGTGCGCAACGATTGCGACGAAGGTGAAAAAGCCCATGCTGGCCACAAAGCCCTTATGGAACTCCTTCGCTTCGGCGTCGGTCAGGTATGTACCCGGACCCAACATTTTAT
>JBMOFG010000091.1:0-7140 GCA_049314415.1 Polymorphobacter sp. | reverse complement strand
AAGGGTCATATCAGTGTCGATGGCGACCATATCGTCGTCGACGGCCAGCGCATCCGCGTTACGGCCGAGCGTGACCCGGCCAAGCTGCCGCATGGCGAGATGGGTGTCGATATCGCGCTGGAATGCACCGGTTTCTTTACCGATGCCGCCAAGGCTGGCGCACATCTGACCGCAGGAGCCAAGCGCGTGCTGATCTCGGCACCCGGCAAGGGGGTCGATCTGACCGTCGTTTATGGTGTCAACCATGACAAGCTCAGGCCTGAGCACAAGATTGTTTCGAACGCCTCGTGCACCACCAACTGCTTGGCGCCCGTTGCGATGGTGCTCGATCGTGAGTTCGGTATCGTCAAGGGCCTGATGACCACCATCCACGCCTACACCAACGACCAGAAGATCCTCGACCAGATACATGAAGACCCGCGCCGCGCGCGCGCAGCTGGCATGTCGATGATCCCGACCACCACCGGCGCAGCCCGTGCCGTCGGTGAAGTGCTGCCACAATTGAAGGGAAAGCTCGATGGCTCGGCGGTGCGCGTGCCGACACCTAATGTCAGCCTTGTCGACCTGACCTTCGAAAGCGCTCGGCCGACGACGAAAGACGAAGTCAACGCCGCCCTGAAGGCCGCAGCGCATGGCGAACTCAAGGGCATTCTCGACTGGACCGACGAACCTTTGGTGTCGATCGATCTCAACCATGCGCCAGCGTCTTCGACGGTCGACAGCCTGGAAACCGCCGTCATCGGCGGCAATCTGGTGCGGGTCGTGTCGTGGTACGATAATGAATGGGGCTTTTCGAACCGCATGGCCGATACCGCTGTTGCGATGGGCAAATTGCTCTGAGCCACGCCATGAAATTTCTGTCTATCGACGACATGCCTGATGTTGCGGGCAAGCGCGTGTTGGTTCGTGCCGATCTCAATGTGCCGATCGCCGATGGCCGGGTGACTGATGCAACGCGACTGTTTGCGGCACAGGCGACTCTTGCCACGCTCGCCGATCGCGGCGCCCGGGTGCTGGTCCTGTCACATTTTGGCCGGCCCAAGCCGGGTGACCGGTCGCTGAGCCTGGCTGCAATCGCTCCGGCATTGCGCGAAGTGATGGGGCGGCCGGTGTCGTTCGTTGGCGAATGCATCGGTCCAGCAGCCGAAGCTGCGGTGTCGGCGATGGCCCCGGGCGACGTCATGGTGCTCGAGAATGCCCGCTTTCATGCTGGCGAGGAAACCAATGACCCTGCATTCGTCGCCGCGCTCGCCCGGCTCGGGGACTTTTACGTCAACGATGCCTTTTCGGTGTCGCATCGCGCCCATGCCTCGACCGAAGGATTGGCGCATGTGCTGCCGGCCTTTGCCGGACGGACGATGGAGGAAGAACTTGAGGCGCTGGGCAAGGCGTTGGGCCGACCCGAACACCCGGTGGCAGCTGTCGTTGGCGGCGCCAAAGTGTCCTCCAAGCTTGATGTCCTTGTCCATCTCGTCACCAAGGTCGACCATCTGATGATCGGCGGCGGCATGGCCAACACCTTCCTTGCGGCGCGCGGCGTCAATGTCGGCAAGTCATTATGCGAGCACGACCTGGCGGCGACTGCGCTCGACATTCTCGCGCGCGCCGAAGCGGCCGGCTGCACTGTGCACCTGCCCTATGAAGTCGTCGTTGCCCGGCAATTCGCCGCCAACGCCCCGCACCGCAGCTGCAACGTCCACGAAGTCGAAGCCGATGAGATGATTCTCGATCTTGGCGAAGCCGCGGTCGAAGCGCTTGCCGACGCGCTCAAGACCTGCCGGACTCTGGTGTGGAACGGACCGCTTGGCGCATTCGAGACCGAACCTTTCGATACCGGCACGGTCGCGCTGGCGCGCATCGCTGGCGCCCTTACGCAAAGCGGCGGGCTGATCAGCGTGGCGGGCGGCGGCGACACCGTCGCCGCGCTCAACCATGCCGGTGTCGCGGCACAGTTCAGCTATGTCTCGACAGCTGGTGGCGCTTTCCTCGAATGGATGGAAGGCAAGGCGCTGCCGGGGGTCGTCGCGCTGGAACGGGGGAATTGATGCCGGTCGATACTGATCGCCTTTGGGAAAAACTCTATCCGGCGGCGTGGAAGCTGGCGCGCTCGGCCGATGCGATCCATGACCGGATTGGAGAGGCGTTTCGCGGTTTTCGTGACCTGAAGGGGGAGGAATTTGGCCCGAAGGAGCGCATCATCTACAACGAGATCACCGCCCGCATGACGCGTGCCGGGGCCATTGTCGAAGCCGGCGTGGTCAAGACCGGTGCGGTCGCCAATACGCTGGCCATGATGACCGAGGTTGAAGCGAGCGAGATCGCCGAAAGTATTTTTGAATTATTTGTTCAGGTTGCCGAACTGCACTTCCGGCCGCGCTGACACTTCGCCACTTAATCGACACCGAATCAGAGGGATGACTATGACTCCGACCGTGAAAGCGATCCTCGCCAATTATGAATCGGACAATCCCGGGACAAAGGCCAATCTTGCCCGCATTCTGATGCAGGGCCGGCTGGGCGGCACTGGCAAGCTGGTTATCCTCCCCGTCGACCAGGGTTTCGAACATGGTCCCGCGCGCAGTTTTTCGCCCAATCCGGCGGCCTATGACCCGCATTATCACTATCAGCTCGCCATCGACGCCGGCCTTTCGGCCTATGCGGCGCCGCTCGGCATGATTGAAGCCGGCGCCGATACTTTTGCCGGGCAGATCCCGACGATCCTAAAGGTCAACAGCTCGAACAGCTGGGCGACGAGCATTGATCAGGCCGTTACCGGCACCGTCGATGATGCACTGCGGCTCGGCTGCTCGGCGATCGGCTTCACCATCTACCCGGGTTCGGACGGGATTTTCGACCTGATCGAGGAAATTCGCGAACTTTCCGCCGAAGCCAAGGCCGTTGGCATTGCCACCGTGATCTGGTCCTACCCGCGCGGCGGCGACATTTCCAAGGCCGGCGAACTGGCGCTCGATGTCGGCGCCTATGCGGCGCACATGGCGGCGCTGGCCGGCGCGCACATCATCAAGGTCAAGCTGCCGACCGATCATATCGAGCAGAAGGACGCCATCAAGAGCTATGAGGGTGGCGACTGGAGCACCCAGGCCAAGCGCGTTGCGCATGTTCGCCAGGCCTGCTTCAACGGACGCCGCCTCGTGGTGTTTTCAGGCGGCGCCGCCAAGGGCGCCGATGCCGTCTATCAGGATGCGCGCGATATTCGCGATGGCGGCGGCAATGGTTCGATCATCGGTCGCAACACCTTCCAGCGGCCGCGCGCCGAGGCCATCGCGATGCTCGACAAGATTGTTGATATCTATCTGGGCAGGGATTGATCCGGGGCGCTGCCGCGCATCCGCCGGATCAGCGCCAGCATCCAGTTGCTGCTGGCAGCGCCCGGCTTGCGCCGCTTTGGCGGGGGCGGCGGGTTGATGCGGCGGGCGAGGTCGGGATAGTTCGACAGGACAAATGTAAGTTGCGGCGGCAGCGCCGCAAGCGCGCCGGCCCGTCCGGCGGAGGCCACGGCCAACACCGTTGCACGGTCATGCGGGCCTGCGCCGAGTGCGCGGCGCAGCGCGGTGGCGAGAGCCGGAAGCAGCGCATTTAGCAGGATGAGCGCGGCAGCGCGGCTGCTGCGGGCCGAGCCGGCGAGGCTGCGTGCCAGCGGGTCGATATCGGCGCCGAACAGGCGGCTCAGCAGCATGTCGCCCGGAGAATCTTTGCCCCGCAGATCGTTGGCCAATGACGCGGTGTCGAGCAGGGCGTCGAGCCCTGCCGGTGCTGCGGCCGGGAGGGCAGCGGCAAGCAGGGGTAGCGCGCCTGCCAGCATCTGCTCGATGCGTCCCGGGGTCTCGCCGGTCAGGGTGACGAGGGCGGCGCCGAGATCCGCCGGCACCATGGCATGAAAATGATCGAGCAGGCTGGGCATCATATGGCAAAGGTAGGCAGGTGCTCACCGCTTGTCGACAGGGCGTCGCCCGGCTAGACCCGCGCGCCTGTCCGAGGAGTTGCGACCGTGACTGAACACCCTGTGCCCGATGTCGATCCACTGGCGCTTGATCCCGGCTTTGGCGCGCGCTTCGAAAAACAATTCCGGCCGCCGTGCCAGCTTTATGTCGTGTCGCCACCCGCCATCACCATTCCCGCCTTCACCGAAAGCCTGAAGGCGGCGCTGGACGGCGGCCCGGTGGCCGCGTTCCAGTTGCGGTTGAAGGAAGTGCCCGACGCCGACATCCTGCGCGCCTGCGAGGCACTGCTGCCGGTGTGCAACGCTTATGACGTCGCCTTCCTGCTCAACGACCGTGCCGATCTGGCCAAACAGGCCGGCGCCGATGGCGTGCATCTTGGCCAGTCGGACGGCAGCATCGCCGAGGCGCGAGCGTTGCTGGGGCGTGACGCCCAGATCGGCCGCACCTGCCACGATAGCCGCCATCTCGCCATGGAAGCCGGTGAAGAGGGGGCGGATTATGTTGCTTTCGGCGCCTTTTATGACACGACCACCAAGCCAAGCCATTACCGCCCGACCCCCGACATGCTGAGCTGGTGGACGGTGCTGAGCCAGCTGCCGTGCGTCGCCATCGGCGGCATCTTCCCCGACAATGCTGCGCCGCTGGTGGCGGCGGGGGCGGATTTCATCGCGGTGGTGCGCGCGGTCTGGGACCATCCTGACGGCGCGGGGGCAGGCGTAGCGGCCTTTGGCCCTGTGTTGGGCAACGCTGGCTGATCCGGCAGCGCGCAGACTGGAACGAAAACAGGTTGATCATTCGATGTCCTGGGCAAACCTGTCTGGTTGTTAAATGATTTGCGCTGCTCTTTGGCATCGTGAACCGCTGGCGGACCTCGCGTCTCCTGCGGTTGGCAGATGACGGGATAGCCGCTATGGCGTCGCACCGTATCGGAGAGCCCGCCTCTCCCCGCTCGCCGCGCGAGTTGTCCTTTCGATCGGGAAAGGCATTTGAAGGAACACCATGGTTGCCCATTCTGCCCTGATTACCGTCATGGAAAAGGCCGCGCGCAAGGCGGCGCCGCGGCTGCGCCGGGATTTTAACGAAGTCGATGCGCTGCAGGTCAGCCGCAAGGGCCCGGCCGATTTTGTAACCAATGCCGACCGCGCTGCCGAAGCGGCGATCGCCGAGGTGCTCGCTCATGCCCGTCCCGATTGGGGCATGCTGCTCGAAGAAGCCGGTGAGACCAAGGGGCGCGATGATCAGGCGCGCTGGATCGTCGATCCGCTCGATGGCACCACCAACTTCTTGCACGGCATGCCGCATTTCGCGATTTCGATTGCCGCCGAAGTCCATGGCGAAGTCGTTGCGGGCCTCATCCACCAGCCGCTGACCGGCGAAAGCTTCTGGGCCGAAAAGGGCAGGGGCGCATGGCTGTCCGACCGGCGCCTGCGCGTCTCGGCACGTCGCGACCTGCCTGATTGCGTTGTCGCCACCGGCATTCCCTTTCAGGGCCATGGCAAGTTCACTGAATTTTCAAACATCCTTTCGGCGGTGATGCCCGAAGTCGCCGGGGTGCGCCGCTTCGGTTCGGCAGCGCTCGATCTGGCCTGGGTGGCGGCCGGGCGGTTCGATGGCTTCTGGGAATCGGGCCTGCAATATTGGGATGTCGCGGCGGGCATCCTGCTGGTGCGCGAGGCCGGCGGGTTCGTTACCGATTATCGCGGCGGCGACGCGATGGTGGGGCGGCAGGAAATCGTCGCTGCCAACGGCAATATCCAGTCCAAGCTGCATCGTCTGGTGGCCGGCGCGGTGCGCTGAGTGCTGCCGCTCGCCCCCTTTTGGGGGCGGGCAGCAGTCTTGCCCGGCGTTGTTCGCGCCGCTACCGTCAAGTCTTTCCAATGCCGGGAGTTGTCTTGTGAAGCGTTTGTTTCTTGCCGGCACTGCGCTGGTAATGCTGGTGTCTTCGCCGGCCGTTGCCGCCGATGCCCTTAGGGCGCCCGATCTTACCGCGCGGATTATCGATTCCGGCATGAACCATGGCGAGATCATGCTGACTGCCCAGTATCTGACCGATCGCATCGGCGGCCGCATTCCCAATTCCCCGGCGATGCGTGCCGCGGAACGCTGGACCCAAAGCCGTTTCAAGGATTGGGGCCTCAGCAATGTCCATGCCGAACCCTTTTTGTTCGGACGGGGCTGGGCGATCGAAGCGATCAACGTCCGCATGACGCTGCCGCGCGTGCTGACGCTGCGCGCCATCCCCATCGCCTTCACGCCCGGCACTGCCGGGCCGGTCACCGCCGACATCATCGTGGCGCCGATGGCGAAGGAAGCCGATTTCGCGCGTTGGAAGGGCAAGCTGGCCGGCAGGATCGTGCTGGTGTCGCGGCCGTCGGAAGGCTCGGAGCCCGGCAAGCCGGCGTTCCAGCGGATGTCGGACGAAGAAATTCGCAAGCTCGACACCTTCGACCAGCCGATCACCGACAGCAGCGCTGCCGACCGCCGCACCAATCGCAGCGCCTATGACATGAAGCTCGATGCCTTCCTTAAGGCTGAAGGCGCGCTGGTTTACGTCAAGCAATCCTATCGCGATGGCGGGCTGCTGCACGGCGAAGGCTATGGCTATCGGCTCGAAGACCAGCGCCAGGTGCCGGGCATCGAACTCGCCGCCGAGGATTACCGCCGGCTGGCACGACTGGCCAAGACCAATGTTCCCGGCGCATCGGACCGCGTCACGCTGGAAATTGATTCGCGCGTCAAATTTTACGCCGAAGATCCCAACGCCAACAACATCATCGCCGACATTCCGGGCAGCGATGCCAAGGCCGGCTATGTCATGGCCGGCGCGCATCTCGACAGCTGGGTGGCGGCTGATGGCGCCAATGACAATGGTGCCGGCAGCGTCGTGGTAATGGAGGCAGCCCGCATTCTTGCGAGCCTTGGCATCAAGCCGAAGCGCACGATCCGCTTCGCGCTGTGGAATGCCGAGGAGCAGGGCCTGCTCGGCAGCCTCGCCTATATCGACCAGCATCTCGCCGCCCGGCCCTTGGAAACCGACCCCGAAAAACTCAAGGCCGGTGACTGGTCGGGCTGGGCGCGGCGCTATCCGGTGACGCCCAAGGGCGATTACGGTGGGCTTGCCGCCTATTTCAACCTCGACAATGGCTCAGGCAAGATCCGCGGGATCTACGCTGAGGGC
>JBMOFG010000090.1:0-7147 GCA_049314415.1 Polymorphobacter sp. | reverse complement strand
GGCTGGTGCTGCTCGTTTCGATGATCGGCGCCATTGTGCTGACCCATCGCCAGCGCGTCGGCACCAAGCGCCAGAGCATCGCCGCCCAGGTGGCGCGTACCCCGGCCAACGCCGTCCACAAGGCGCAGCCGGGCATCGGCGAAGGGGTAGAGCTGTGATCGGGCTGAACCACTATCTGACGGTTTCGGCGGCGCTGTTCGTGCTGGGGGTGCTCGGCATTTTCATCAACCGCAAGAATGTCATCATCATCCTGATGTCGATCGAGCTGATTCTGCTCGCGGTGAACATCAACCTCGTCGCTTTTTCGGCCTATCTCCAAGACATTCACGGCCAGGTGTTCGCGATGTTCGTGTTGACCGTTGCCGCCGGTGAAGCCGCGATCGGACTGGCCATTCTCGTTATTTACTTCCGCAACCGCGGCACGATCGCGGTTGACAATACCGACATGATGAAGGGCTGAGCGACACGTGATTCAGCTCCTCGTTTTTCTGCCATTGCTGATGGCGCTTGTCGCCGGGCTGGGCGGGCGCGTCATCGGCCACAAGGCTGCCAAGATCGTCACCACCGGCGGGCTGTTCGTCTCGGCGGGCCTGTCTTGGGTGGTGTTCAGCCAGTTCTGGCTGGCGGGCGCCGCCGCCACCACCGTGCCGGTGCTCGACTGGATCCAGTCGGGTGAGCTTTCCGTCCAATGGGCGCTGAAGGTCGATACGCTGACCGCGGTGATGCTCGTTGTCGTGACCAGCGTGTCGGCGCTCGTTCATCTCTACAGCTGGGGCTATATGCAGGAAGACCCGTCGCAGTCGCGGTTCTTCGCGTATCTGTCGCTGTTCACCTTCGCCATGCTGATGCTGGTGACCGCCGACAATCTCGTCCAGATGTTTATGGGTTGGGAAGGCGTGGGCCTTGCCTCCTATTTGCTGATCGGTTTCTGGTACACCAAGCCAAGCGCCAATGCCGCCGCGATCAAGGCATTCGTCGTCAACCGGGTGGGGGATTTCGGCTTTTCGCTCGGTATTTTCGCCACCTTCATGGTGTTCGGCAGCGTCTCGATCGACACCATCCTCACCGCCGTGCCGGGGCAAGCCGGCGCGACCTTCTCCTTTCTCGGCGCGCGCTTCGACGTGATGACGACGATCTGCCTGCTGCTCTTCGTCGGCGCGATGGGCAAATCGGCACAGCTTGGCCTGCACACCTGGCTGCCCGACGCGATGGAAGGCCCGACGCCCGTTTCGGCGCTGATCCATGCCGCGACGATGGTCACCGCCGGTGTCTTCATGGTCTGCCGCCTGTCGCCGATGTTCGAAGCCAGCCTGACGGCGCAGACGGTCGTCACCTATGTCGGCGCCGCGACCGCGCTGTTCGCCGCCTCGGTCGCGCTGGTGCAGACCGATATCAAGCGCGTCATCGCCTATTCGACCTGTTCGCAGCTCGGCTACATGTTCTTTGCCGCCGGCTCCGGGGCCTATGGCGCGGCGATGTTCCACCTCTTCACCCACGCTTTTTTCAAGGCGCTGCTGTTCCTTGGTGCCGGCTCGGTCATCCACGGCATGCACCATGAACAGGACATGCGGTTTTATGGCGGCCTCAGGAAGCATATCCCCGTCACCTTTGCGCTGATGACCGTCGGCACGCTGGCGCTGACCGGCTTCTTCTTCACCGCGGGCTATTATTCCAAGGATGCCATTCTCGAAGCGGCGTTTGCCAGCGACACGACGCACGGCCAGTTCGCCTTTTTCGTCGGCGCGCTGGTGGCGCTGCTGACCAGTTTCTATTCGTGGCGGCTGGTGTTCCTGACCTTCTACGGCGCGCCGCGCTGGGCCGGGTCCGAGCATATCCAGCACGCGCTGCATGACGCGCATGGCCATGGCGATCATGCGCATGACGACCATCACCACGCCCCCGTAACCGGCGACGGCGGTTATCACCCGCACGAAAGCCCGCTTTCGATGCTGATCCCGCTGTTCATCCTCGGCGCCGGCGCACTCGGGGCGGGCTGGTTGTGGCACGAACAGTTCGTCGGGGCCGAAGACGGCGCCGGCTTCTGGCGTGGCAGCCTCGCTTTTCGTGAACATCTCATGCACGCCATGCACGAAGTGCCGGCCTGGGTGGTGTGGACGCCGTCGGTGGCGTTCTTCCTGGGGCTCGGCGGCGCCTGGATCGCCTATCTCAAATCGCCCGAACTGCCCGGCAAGGTCGCCGGTACCGTCCCGGCGCTCTACCGCTTCCTCACCCACAAATGGTATTTCGACGAGCTGTACGATGCGATCTTCGTGCGTCCGGCGTTCGCCATCGGCCGTTTCCTCTGGGTGCGCGGTGACCAGCAGACCATCGATCGCTTCGGCCCCGATGGTGCGGCGGCCGCCGTGGCGAGCGGCGCGCGCGCGGCTGCGCGCTTCCAGTCGGGCTATGTCTATTCCTATGCGCTGGTCATGCTGATCGGGCTGGCTGCGGCCGCCGCCTGGTTCCTGCCGGGGGTTGGCCGCTGATGCTTTCGTTGATGATCCTGCTGCCGGTTGCGGCGGCGCTGCTGCTGGCTGTCATGCCTGCCGATGCGGGACGGACGCGATTGATCGCGTTGGCGGTGACGCTTGTCGAACTCGCCCTCGGTCTGATGCTTTGGGCGGACTTCGACAATGCCGGCCCGGCGTTTCAGTTCAGCGAAAAGCTGCCGCTGTTCGCCCCCTATCTCGACTGGAGCCTGGGCATCGACGGCATCGCGCTGATGCTGATCCTGCTCAGCGTGTTCCTGATGCCGCTGTGCATTCTCGCCAGTTGGGAAAGCGTGCAGAAGCGCGTCCCCGAATATATGGCTGCCTTCCTCGTCATGGAGGCGCTGATGATCGGCACCTTTGCGGCGCGCGACATCTTCCTCTTCTATCTGTTCTTCGAAGCCGGGCTGATCCCGATGTTCCTGATCATCGGCATCTGGGGCGGCGCGCGGCGCATCTATGCGTCGTATAAATTCTTCCTCTACACGCTGCTCGGCTCGGTGCTGATGCTCGTCGGCATGCTTTATATGGTCGGCCAGGCCGGCAGTACCGATATCGGCGTGCTTTCGGCGTATAATTTCGATCCCCATGCCCAGTTCTGGCTGTTCCTCGCTTTCTTTGCGTCGTTTGCAGTCAAGATGCCGATGTGGCCGGTGCACACCTGGCTGCCTGATGCGCACGTCGAAGCGCCGACCGCCGGCTCGGTCATTCTTGCCGGCGTGCTCTTGAAGCTTGGCGGCTATGGCTTTGTGCGCTTCTCACTGCCGATGTTCCCCGATGCCTCGGCGCAGTTGATCTGGCTGGTGTTCGGCCTGTCGATGGTCGCGGTCGTCTATACGTCGCTCGTCGCGCTGGTGCAGACCGACATGAAGAAGCTCATCGCCTATTCTTCGGTGGCGCACATGGCGTTCGTCACCGCCGGGCTGTTCGCGCTCAACACGCAGGGCATCGAAGGCGCGCTGGTCATGATGCTCAGCCACGGTCTCGTTTCGGGCGCCTTGTTTCTCTGCGTCGGCGTCATCTACGATCGCCTGCACACGCGTGAGATCGCGCGCTACGGCGGACTCGCCAACAACATGCCGCGCTATGCGCTGCTGTTGATGTTCTTCACCATGGCGTCGGTCGGCCTGCCCGCCACTTCGGGTTTTGTCGCCGAATTCCTTGTGCTGCTCGGGCTTTACCAGACCAGCAGCTGGGCGACCTTTGTGATGACCACCGGCATCATCCTTGGCGCCGCCTATATGCTCTGGCTCTATCGCCGCGTCGTCTTCGGTACGGCGGCGGGTGACGATACGCGCGCCATGGCAGATTTGAGCCTTCGCGAAATCGCCATCCTCGTGCCGATTGCGCTCGCCGTGCTCTGGATGGGCATCTATCCCAAAAGCTTTCAGGATCCGATGAAGCCCGGCATTGCCGCCATTGTCGCGCGCCTCAATGGCCGGGCGCTGGCGACAATGCCCACCGACATGACAATGGTGCCCGGCACCGCGGCGCCTGCGGCTGCCGAAGGGGCGCACCCATGAACCCGACCTTCGCCTCCATCGCCATCGCCGGCCCCGAAGCCGTGCTGACCGCCGGCGCGCTGTTCACCCTCATGCTCGGCGCCTTTGGTGGCGGCGACAAGGTGCTGCAGGTGCTGACCTGGGTCGCCGTTACCATTGTTGCCATCGCCGGGCTGACCTTGCTCGACGATCCCGCCGGCGTGCAGATCGCGTTCGGCGGCCTTTACGTCGCCGATGGCTTTTCGGCATTTCTGAAGGTGCTGATCCTGTCGGCCTCGGCCGCCTCGATGCTGATGGCCTTGCCCTATCTGGCAACGGCCAAGACCGGGCGTTTCGAATATCCGGTGCTGCTGATGCTGGCGACGCTGGGCATGTGCATGATGGTGTCGGCGAACGACCTGCTGTCGCTTTATGTCGGGCTGGAGCTGCAATCGCTCGCTGCCTATGTGCTGGCGGCCTTTCACCGCGGCGAATCGAAATCATCCGAAGCGGGCCTCAAATATTTCGTCCTCGGCGCGCTCGCTTCGGGCATTCTGCTCTATGGCATCACGCTGGTCTATGGCTTTGCCGGTACCACCGGTTTCGGCGCCATCCATGCCGTTCTCAGCGGGCAGGGCGAACGCTCATTGGGGGTGCTGTTCGGGCTGGTCTTCATCCTGTCGGGCCTCGCCTTCAAGATTTCGGCGGTGCCGTTCCACATGTGGACGCCGGACGTTTACGAAGGTGCGCCGACCCCGGTTGCGGCTTTCTTTTCGGCTGCGCCCAAGGCCGCGGCACTCGGCCTGATGGTGCGTGTCCTTATCGGCGCCTTCGGCCCGATGGTGGTCGATTGGCAGCAGATCATCTTTTTCCTTGCCGTCGCCTCGATGATCCTGGGTGCCGTCGGTGCCGTCGGTCAGACCAATATCAAGCGGCTGTTGGCCTATTCGTCGATTGCCAATGTCGGCTTTGCTCTTGTCGGGCTGGCGGCGGCGACCGAACAGGGCGTCGGCGCACTGCTGTTTTACACCAGCGTCTATCTGGCGATGACACTCGGCAGCTTCCTCGTCGTCCTGCAACTGCGCCGGCCCGATGGCGGCCCTGTCGAAGCAATCGCCGATCTCGCCGGCCTGTCGAAGACCAGCCCGGCGCTCGCCTGGGGGCTGACCATCTTCATGTTCAGCCTCGCCGGCATTCCGCCGCTGCTCGGCTTTTGGCCCAAGTTCGCGGTGTTCCAGGCAGCGGTCGCGGCGGGCCTCATCCCGCTCGCCGGCATCGGCTTCATCGCCTCGGTGGTCGCGGCTTTCTATTATCTCCGCCTCATCAAGGTGATGTTCTTCGATGAACCCGGCGCGCCCGCCACCAGCACAGGCAGCGTCACCAACGGCGCGATGATCGCCGCAGCGGCGCTGTTCTGCTCGCCGCTCGGCATGCTCGCCATCACGCCATTGGTTGCTGCCACCGGTCGCGCCGCCGCAGCATTGTTCACGGTCGCGGGTTGACCGCGCCCGCCTTCACCCATCTCGCCACGGCGGGTTCCACCAACGACTGGCTTCTCGAACGCGCGGCCGGCCTTGCCGATGGCCATTGGGTGATCGCTGATCGCCAGACTGCCGGGCGCGGTCGCCGCGGGCGGGCCTGGGGCGATGGCGCGGGCAATCTCATGGCGTCGGTGATCGTGCGGGCGGAGGGGGCGGTACAGCAACTGTCGTTCGTGGCGGCGCTGGCGTTGCTTGATGCGCTGGAAGCAGGCCAAGAGCAGGGGTCTGAGACCCCCGCATCCCGCTTTTGGCTAAAGTGGCCGAATGATGTGCTGCTGGATGGCGCCAAGGTTTCGGGAATTTTGCTCGAACGCACCGGCAATGCGCTGGTGGTCGGTTTCGGGGCCAATCTGGCGACGCACCCCGGCGATACCGAGCGGCCGGCGACGTCGCTTGCTGCCGCCGGCTTGGGCATACCGGCGCCGCTCGACGTGCTGTCGCGGCTGATGCCGGCCTTTGCGCACTATCGCCGGCTTTGGGAAGATCAGGGCTTCGAAGCCATCCGCAAGCGGTGGCTCCCCCGTGCCGTCGGGCTCGGCGAACGCGTCACCGCCCGGCTCGACATCGAAACGCTCGAAGGCCGCTTCGAAGGGCTCGCCGCCGATGGTGCACTGACGCTGCGAACCGATGATGACAGCTTGCGTGCGATCCACGCCGGCGAAGTTTTTGCGCTGTAACGGGGGAGAGGTCAGATGCTGCTCGCCATCGATGTCGGCAATACCAATATCGTTTTCGCCATCTGCGAAGGCGATGAGATCAAATGGCGCTGGCGCATCTCCACCGATGGTCAGCGCACCGCCGATGAATATGCTGTCTGGCTGCACCAGTTGATGCAATTGGAAGGCGTGGAGCGCACCCATGTCGATGCGGCGATCATCGCGACGGTGGTGCCGCAGACTTTGTTCAACCTGCAGCGATTGTGCCGAAAATATTTTCAGGTCGATGCGCTGGTCGTCGCGGTCGGCAACGTCAAGCTGGGGCTCCGCATCGACCTGGCCAACCCCGGCGAAGTCGGCGCCGACCGGCTGGTCAACGCCATCGCCGCGCATGCCGAAACGCCGGGCAATCTCATCATAGTCGATTTTGGCACGGCGACGACCTTCGATGTGGTTTCAGCCGATGGCGCCTATCAGGGCGGCGTCATCGCGCCGGGTATCAACCTGTCGATGGACGCGCTCTATCAGGCTGCGGCAAAATTACCGCGTATCGCCGTCGAGCCGCCGACCAGCCCAAGTGGCGGAAATCTCGGTGTTATCGGCAAAGGCACGGTGCATGCCATGCAATCGGGCGTGTTCTGGGGTTATGTCGGCTTGATTGAAGGTCTGGTCGCGCGCATTACATCCGAAATCGGCGGTGCGGTCACGGTAATCGCCACGGGTGGCCTTGCAACCCTGTTCAATCGCCACACTTCAGCCATCGACAAGGTTGATGGTGACCTGACAATTCGCGGCTTGATCCGCATTCACGCCCTCAATTCGGGGCAAAGCGAACCAGAAAAGAATATAAATCCACATGAAACCAGGTAACGAACTGATTTTCCTGCCGCTGGGCGGCTCGGGCGAAATCGGCATGAACGTCAATCTCTATGGCTGCAACGGCAAATGGGTGATGGTCGATCTCGGCATGACCTTTGCCG
>JBMOFG010000089.1:0-7149 GCA_049314415.1 Polymorphobacter sp. | reverse complement strand
CCTCCTCGGGCGTGGCACGCCCAGCCAGGTGCGCGAGCGTTGCCGTCAGGTCAAGCCCGCCGTCCAATGCTTCGGCATCGGCGCTGGCGGGCAGGCGGCGGACGCGGGCGGCGCGGGAAAGCGCCGCGGCCCAGGCATCACGCACCGGACCGGGGCGGGCACGCAGCAATATGCCACCCAGCGCCGGGGTGCCTTCGGGCAGGCGTTCGGTAAAAATCTCGATCGCCGACAGCGCCAGCGCCCAGCGGTTGGCGCTGTGAGCGGCGCTGTCGTCCTTGGCGGCAGGGGTCATTTTCTCCGGGCCGCCGGCAAGGCGGGCGAGGCGATCGCTCATGTCCCGATCAGTTCGGCGACGGCGCGGGTGATCCGCACCGTCGATCCGGTGTCGTCAAGGACGTTGCGGCGCAGGCGGTGGCGCAGCGCCAGCGGTGCAACAGCGCCGACATGGTGCGGCACGACATGCTTCTTGCCGGCCAGCGCCGCCGTGGCGCGGGCGGCGCGCAATAGGGTGAGTTCGCCGCGCAGGCCATCGGCGCCGACCGCCTGGCACAGCCGACTGCCGAGTTCGAGCATTTCGTCGGAAACGGTGACATCGGGCAGCTTCTTGCGCGCCTTGGCGATGCTGTGCAGCGTCGCCGCTTCGGCCTCGGCATAGGTTTCGGCAAAGCCCTTCGGGTCGCGGTCGAAGCGGTCACAGCGTTTGACGATCTCGATGCGGTCGGCAAGGTCGGTCGGGGTGCGGACATCGACCGACAGCCCGAAGCGATCGAGCAACTGCGGGCGTAATTCGCCTTCTTCGGGGTTGCCCGAGCCGACGAGGATGAAGCGCGCGGCGTGGCGGATCGACAGGCCCTCGCGTTCAACGAGATTCTGGCCCGAGACGGCAACATCGAGCAGCAGGTCGACGAGATGGTCCTCGAGCAGGTTGATTTCATCGATATAGAGAAAGCCGCGATTGGCCTTGGCGAGCAGCCCGGGTTCGAAGCGCTTTTCGCCGGTGGCCAGCGCGCGTTCGAGATCGAGCGCGCCGACGACGCGGTCCTCGGTGGCACCCAAGGGCAGGTCGACAAAGGGCACCGACACTTCGGCGGTCTGCTTACCGGCGCGGGCGCGGCAATCATCGGGGCAGGGTGTGGTGTCTGTGGGTGCACAACCATAGCGGCAGCCGGCGACGATCTTCATCGGCGGCAGCAGCGCGGCAAGCGCCCGCACCGCAGTCGACTTGCCGGTGCCGCGATCGCCGAACACCATGACGCCGCCGAGCCGCGGTTCGACCGCCGCCATCAGCAGCGCCTGTTTCATTTCGGCTTGGCCGACAATTGCGGAGAAGGGGAAAGGAAGTGCCATGCTGTCCATCTAGCATGATGGCCAAGGGCGGCAAGCCGGCTGGCCGTTGCGGTTGGCCGATCCCGACCTGCAATCAGCCCCGACAGGCTTTCACCGTGCGCGGATCGACCGGCGCCGCCGGTTTGAACACCGCGAGATAGCCGGGTTCGAGATCGTCGATCGAGACCAGCGCATAGCCGACCGCCTTGACTTCGCAGACCAGCAAAGCCTTGGGCATGCCGTGCAGCGCCGACGAGCGATCGAGATCGACGATGGCGATGCGCGCGTCGGGCTTCAGGCTGGCACGAAGCCGGTAGAGCAGAGCGTAGGGCTCGGCGATCTCGTGATACATGTGGATGAGCAGCGCGACATCGACGCTGGCCTTGGGCAGCCGCGGATCGGAGGGCGTACCCTTGACGAAGCGAATGTTGCTCAGCTTCGCCTTGCTGGTGCGGCGCTTCAGATCGTCGAGATAGCGCGACACGATATCCTGGGCGATGACCAACCCCTTCGGCCCGACCACTGGCGCGACCCGCATGGTGTAATAGCCGGTGCCAGCGCCGATATCGGCCACTGTCTGGCCGGGGCGGATGTTGAGGATGCGGATGACCTTGCCGGCTTCACCGGCTTTGTCGCGGCTCGATTCATCGGCCCAGACCGGGCTGACAATGCGCGCAACATCGCGCTGTGGCGTGGGAAAGGCGCTCGCCGGCGCGGCGAGCAGCAACAGCACGGAAACAAGACTACGCATGACGCAGCGATAGCCGGGACTGGCGCCGCTGGCCATGGGTTGCGGCGGCGTTTGACGTTTTAGCGGCGGCGCTTGACGTTTTAGCGGCGGCGCTTGCCGCGGCGCTCACGGCGCTGGTCGTTGACGCCGCTGCCGGCCTCGCTGCGCGCCGGGTCGGTGGCGGCGGGCGCGCTGCCGGCGCTGTCCATATGGCGCATGCGGTTCATCATCGCCCGGAACTTCGCCATGGCGCTGCCTGACAGTTTCGAGCCGCCGATAAACTTCAATGATACCGGGTTGGTCGGCCGGCCGCGCAGCCAGACTTCATAATGCAGGTGCGGCCCGGTCGACATGCCGGTGGAGCCGACATAGCCGATGACCTGGCCCTGCGCGACGCTTTGCCCCGACCGCACCGCAAAGCGCGACATATGGGCGTAGCCGGTGACCAGTTCCTTGCTGTGCTTCAACTGGACATAATTGCCATGGCCGCCGTGACGTCCGGCAAAACTGACCGTGCCATTGGCGGCGGCTAGGATGGGGGCACCCATCGGCGCGCCGAAATCCACGCCCTGGTGCATGCGCGAATAGGACAGCAGCGGGTGGAAGCGCATGCCGAAACCGCTGGTCAGCCGTGCGCCTTCGACCGGCGTGCCCATCAGGCCCTTGCGGGCGCTTTCGCCATTGGCCCGATAGAATTGGCTGCTGCCTCCCATGTCGAACCGGCCAAGCTCGACCGGATCCTTGCCCTTGCGTTCGAGCCCGGCAAACAGCAGCCGTCCGTAGCGGGTTTCGCCGGTTTCGGCGCGATCGCGCTCGACGACGATGGCGAAACGATCGCGCTTGCCAACGCTGCGCTGGAAATCAACGGCATAGCCCATCGTCTTGACGAAATCATTGGCGAGGCTGGCCGGAATGCCGGCACCGCGCAGCGCGCGGTTGAGGTTGCCCCCGACGGTGCCTTCGACGCGCAGCGGTGTCGAATCGACCGCGATCGGGATCCGCTTTAGTTGCAGGCCCTGTTCGCCGCGGCTGACCAGCAGCCGCAAGTCGAAGGCGGCCCGAAAACCCAGTGATTCGAGCGGGCGCGGCACCGATTTGCTGTCGCGGCGGCCGAGCACCAGATCGATAGAACTGCCGCGTGGCAGGGCATTGAGCCGTGCCGAGGAGCGCACCAGCGCCACCACTTCCGCAATATCGTCACGTCCGACGCCGGCGCGGCGCAGCAGCGTTTCGAAGCTTCTGCGGCCGTCAACGCGGGCGGTCAGTTCCAGACGCGGGCGTTCGGGGGCTTCGGCAAGCCGTTCGACGAGGCGGGGCGAGGGCAGCGCTGTGATGCCGGTTCCAGCGCCAAAGGCCAGCGGGGCGATGCTTTGCGGCTTGACGGCTTCACGCTGCGCCGGCGTGAGTTGCGGACGCATCAGTTGCGGCAGCGGCGTGACCATGGTGCCGAGACTGATCGCGCTGACACACAGCGCCGTGCATGAGCCGAGTCCGAGCCACCAGCTGCGGCTGCCGATATTGTCGCCAAGGTCAGTTGAAATTTCGGTCCCAAGCCCGATGCCGAGCAATTCTAGTGGTTTGCGCCCGGCGACCCGGCCGCGCCATTCGGCAAAGCGAGCGGCAGCAGCGCGGCGTCGGGCGCCTGGCTCGCGCCGCGCCGCGGCAATGACCGGCAGCGTTCCCAAGCCCGGTGCGGCAGCCTGCACATTCGGTTCAAACAAGCGCAACCCCCCCCGGGCCGACGGCGATAATAGTAATTGGGTCGAATCATTGCGGGAATCGTATTGGCTGTGTCAATCCTGCCACGCTTCGTCGCAGAATGGATGCGATGAAGCGACTGTCTTCGAACGGTCACTTGAATGCTTGCGGATCCCGTGCGAGGCTTTTGCCAAGCTGACACGTTGTGAAGGACGTGATGCGCCGGCGGGAGTTCATGATGGGGTTTGGCGGTCCGCGGGGCTGCGTCGCTGTTGCGCCTCGCCTTTGCTGCCCTGTCCCGCCAAAGTTGGCGTCGTGACCCGCGGCCTGCCTTTCGTTTCCTCTCGCCCGCTGCGGCCGGCCAGCCCTTCCGGAGCGGTCACCGCCGTGCTCGGCCCCACCAATACCGGCAAGACCCATCTCGCGGTCGAGCGCATGTGTGGCCATACCAGCGGCATGATCGGCTTTCCGCTGCGGCTCTTGGCGCGCGAAGTTTATGACAAGGTCTGCGCCATCAAGGGCGCGGCCAATGTCGCGCTGATCACCGGTGAGGAAAAGATCGTGCCGCCCGGCGCGCGCTGGTTTCTGTGCACCGTCGAAGCCATGCCTGTCGACCGCGACGTCAGCTTCGTCGCCATTGACGAAGGTCAGGTGGCCGCCGATCCCGAGCGCGGGCACGTGTTTACCGACCGCCTGCTTCATGCCCGCGGCTATGCCGAAACCATGATCCTTGGATCGGAGACGCTGCGGCCGCTGATCAGGAAGCTCATTCCTGAAGCCGAGATAATCACCCGGCCGCGCTTTTCGACGTTGAGCTATGCCGGTGCGAAGAAACTGTCGCGGCTGCCGCGCCGGTCGGCCATCGTCGCCTTTACTGCCGCCGAAGTTTACGCACTGGCCGAAATGCTGCGCCGGCAAAAGGGCGGCGCGGCGGTGGTGATGGGCAGCCTGTCCCCGCGTACCCGCAACGCCCAGGTGGCGATGTACCAGTCGGGCGAGGTCGATTACATCGTCGCCACCGATGCGATCGGCATGGGGCTGAACATGGATATCGCCCATGTCGCCTTTGCCTCGCTGGGCAAGTTCGATGGCCGCCGCCACCGCCGGCTGATGCTGTCCGAAATGGCGCAGATTGCCGGGCGCGCCGGGCGTTACCAGAAGGACGGCACCTTCGGCACGGTTCAGCTCGGCACCGCCGAAGCGGCGAGCTTCACCTCCGAGGAGATCGAAGGGCTGCAGGAGCATCGCTTCGAACCGCTCGAGCATTTGGTCTGGCGCAACACCGATCTCGACTTTGGCAGCCTGCCGCGGCTTATCGCGGCGCTCGACGCACGGCCACCCTTGCCCGGCCTGCAGCGCGGCGATGATGCCATAGACATGGCGGTCTTGAAGCGATTGGCGGGCGAGCCTTGGGTGATGGAGCGTGCCCCCGGCCCGCGCGGTGTCAATCGGCTTTGGAACGCCTGTGGCCTGCCCGATTATCGCAAGACCGGCGCCGAACAGCATGCCCGGCTGGTCGGTCGGGTCTTCCGCCATCTTTCCGAAGCCAGCGGCAAGCTGCCCGAAGCTTGGATCGCCAGCGAGCTGGCCCATCTCGACCGCATGACCGGCGATGTCGAAACGCTCGCCGATCGCATCGCCGGGGCGCGGACCTGGACCTATATCGCGCACCGACCCGACTGGCTCGCCGATGCGCCGCTGTGGGCCGAACGCACGCGGGCGGTGGAGGACCGGCTGTCGGACGCACTGCACACCGCGTTGACCCAGCGTTTCGTTGATCGCCGCACGGCCGTGCTGCTGCGCGATCTGAAGGCGCGCGGCCAGGACCAACGCGTCGAGATCGACCCCGATGGCGCGGTCGCGGTCGAAGGCGAAGTCATCGGTACGCTCGACGGATTCCGCTTCACCGCCGACGCCAGCGCGCGGGCGGGTGAACAGCGGCTGCTGCTCGCGGCGGCGGAACGCCATCTCGTCAAGGAACTGGCGCGCCGCGCCGGGCAGTTGGCGGCGGCCCCCGATACCGAATTCCGGCTTGATTTCACCGGGCGCATGCCGCCGCGGCTGTTTTGGAACGGCGCCCGGGTCGCGTCGCTGCGCAAGGGGCGTGATGCGATGGCGCCGCGGGTCGAGCTCGATCGTGCGCTCGCCAGCCTGGCGCCCGATGATCGCCGCCGGGTGCAGGTGCGGCTGGCCGCGTGGTTGGAAGCAGCGCTGACGCGTGAACTCGGCCCGCTGGTGCGATTGCGGGCGTTGCACGGTGGACTGTCACCGGTGGCGCGGGGGCTGATCGTGCGGCTGGTGGAAACCCTGGGCGCGCTCAAGCGCAGCGATCTCGGCGATGTCGTCGAGGCGCTGCCGCGCACCGATCGCCAGGCGCTCGTCGGCGCCGGGGTGCGGCTGGGGGTGGTGCATGTCTTTGTCGCGGGGATGCTGCGTCCCGAGGCGACGCGCTGGCGGCTGGCGCTCTGGGCGGTCGCCAACGAAATCGCCGCCCTCCCGGCCTTGCCGCCACCCGGACGCGTCAGCCTGCCGGTCGATGCCGCGGCGCCGCCGGGGTTCATCGAAGCGGCTGGCTATTGGCGGATCGGCGACGAAGCGGTGCGCATCGATATGGTCGACCGGCTGGCGCGCGCCATTCACGGCCGCCGCGATGGCCGGGCGCCGTTCATTCCCGATCCCAATTGGGCGGCGTCGGCCGGGCTCAGCCGCGATGGCCTTGCCCGGTTAATGCGTGCGCTTGGTTATCGGCTGCAACTTGTCGATGGCGCGGCGCATTTTGCCTGGCGCGGCCATCGCCGACCGGCTTCACCTCCCGATTCGGCAGGCGATGCCAGAACGCCGGCCGCTTCACCCTTCGCAATCCTGGCAGGTGTCTCGTTCGGTGCCGGCGGTGCCCTTGCGGACACGACACGGAAAGGCAGGTAGCATTTGGTTTACGGTGCGGGGCTTCGGCTCGACAAATGGCTGTGGTTCGCCAGGCTGACAAAATCGCGATCCGCTGCACAAACCTTATGCGAAAGCCGACGATTGCGGCTTGATGGCCGGGTCATCAACCGGGCTTCGGCGCTCGTGCGCACCGGCGCGGTGGTCACCTTCCTGCGCGATGATGAAGTCATCATCGTGCGCGTCGAAGGGTTGGCGAACCGACGTGGCCATTATGAACAAGCCCGTCTTCTCTACACCGATCTGACCCGCAACCTTGCTCCCAACGCTGTTGCGGCATTGACGAGCGCCACGGCGTCGTTCTAACGGCGATGTTGATGTTCCGGCGGGTGACCCTCGGCGGGGCGGCATACCGGCTTGATCCGGCAGATTTCAACAATCGGGCAAGGCCCGAGGGGAGACACAATGGCCTACGTGGTGACCGAAGCCTGCATCAAGTGCAAGTATATGGA
>JBMOFG010000088.1:0-7184 GCA_049314415.1 Polymorphobacter sp. | reverse complement strand
GTCGCCGCCTGATAATCCGCCGGCTGCGCGTAAAAAATGTTGGGCACGAAGCGCTGCGGATTGCGGTCATAGAGCGGGAACAACGTCGATTGCACCTGCACCATGATGCGGTGACCGGGGGCAAAGACATGATTCGCATGCGGCAGCCCGAACTTGTAGTTCATCATCTTGCCCGGGGTCAGCGCTCCCGGCGTGTCGAAGCCATGGACATACCGCCCGCGGTAGATTTCGATGCCGACGGGCAATTGCATACCCGCCGTCTTGGGCCGCGCCGTGCCTTCGTCGGGATAGACATCGATCAGCTTGACGACCCAGTCGCTGTCGCTGCCCGAGGTGGCGGCAAACAGGTCGACCATCGGTTGTCCGGCGATCTGGGTCGGTTTCGTCAAGGGTTCGGTGACAAAGCTGACGACATCGGGCCGGTCGGCGACGAAGCGCTGGTCAGAAACCAGCCAGGTCGTCCACACTTGCCGATCGCGCATATGCACCGGGCGCGGCACGAAGGGCACGGGGTGCACCGGGTCGGAGACATAGCGCGTGGCACCCGCCTTGGCAGGGGCGGCGACCCCCAGCTTGCCGCCGGGCTGCAGGTACATCGGCGTCAGCGTACCGGCAGGCCATTTGGCAAAGGCCTGCCATTCGTTGCGCCCGGTGGCATAGGTGACGGCGGCTGGCGTCTCGACCGCCGGGGCACCGTCCTTGAGATGGCGATCGAGGAAAGGCTTCATCGTGCGGGTGCGGAACTGCAGCCCGGTATCGCCTTCGAAATCCAGGGGACCAAGGCTGGTGCCGTCATAATTGACGCCGCTGTGCCGCCAGGGGCCGATGACGAGGTGGAGCTTGCCGGGGTTCTTGTCGGCGAGGGCTTTATAAACCGCCGGCGCGCCATAACTGTCTTCCTGATCCCATTGCCCGACAACGAGCATGGTCGGCACGCTCAGCGGGCGCTTGGCGAGCAGTTTGTCGAGCGCCTGTTCCTGCCAATAGCTGTCATAGGCGGGGTGCTCCATCATCTTGCGCGCCGCCGGAAACTGCTCAAGGCCATAGAGCTTGGCAAAATTGCCCGCCGAGCCGGCGCCGAGGAAGATGTCATACTCGTCCCCCGAGCCATAGGGCACAGGGCCGGTGCCGGCTTTGGCGGTCTGGCCACCGAAATAATCGAAGCTGTTCTGGCGCCAGGCGCCATTGTGGAACCAGTCATCCCCCATCCAGCCATCTACCATCGGGCTTTGCGGCACGGCCGCCTTCAACGCCGGGTGCGGATCGATGAGCGCCATCAGAGCGGTAAAGCCCGGGTAAGACGATCCGGTGATGCCGACCTTGCCGTTCGATTCGGGGACATTCTTCACCAGCCAGTCGATGCTGTCATAGGCATCGGTGGCATTATCGACCGCGGTCGTGTTGAGCGGCCCCCGCAGCGGCCGGTTCATCACATAATCGCCTTCGGATTTGTGGATGCCGCGCACGTCCTGATAGACGCGGATATAGCCATCATTGACAAATTCGGCGTCCATGACCGGCAGAATCTCCTCGATCTTCTGGCTGCGGTTGCGAAAGCTCGTCTTGCCGGCATCATAGGGGGTGCGGGTCAGCAACATCGGGCCACCGGTCGTGCCCTTACGCATGACGATGACGGTGAACAGCTTCACACCATCGCGCATCGGGATCATCACTTCGCGGCGGATATAATCGGCCTGTGGTCGCACCGCGTCGTAGCGAGCGATCATGTCGGGTTCCATCGGGGCGGTTTGGGCGAAGCTGACCCCGGCCAGCAGGACGGCAACAAGTGCAAGCGATGGTCGGATCATGAACTGTTCCCCTAGGGTGAAGGCACCTTTGGACCATCGCCGGGGCGCGGCGGCAAGCGCTTTGTGACGGCCTGCTGACCCGCCTGCGCGATCATATCGGATCAAACCGGGCGATTCAGAGCCGGCTGGTAAGCGCCTTTGCGAGGCTCGTCGTGCCGCTGCCTGGTGCCAGCGGAACTGGCTGACCCGGCGCGGGCGCCCAGCCGGCGAGGTGGATGATCTCCACCGTCACGCTGGTCTTGCCATCCGGCCCGGCGCGTGCGGCAAACCGCGCCGCCGCATCCGCCAGCGCGGCGCGGCTGAGCTGCGAGCGGGAGGCCAACGGCGAGCGCGCGCCCATCGCGGTAAGATCATTGATCAAGGCGAACAGGGAGGGATAGCGCACCGTCAGGCGCTCGACATCGGCGACCGGCATGGCAAAGCCGGCGCGTTGCAGCAACCCCGCCGCCGCCTGCGCCTCGACCATCGGCGCCGTGCGCGCGGCCGCGCCACCGTGCGCCCTGATATCAGCGTCGATCAGGTCGGCGCGCAATTCCATCAGCGTCATGCCGCCGACGAACGCCGCGGCAAACAGGCCATCGGGGCGCAGCACGCGGCGCACCTGCACCAGCGCACCGGGCAGGTCGGAAACACTCGCCAGCCCGCCCGCCGAGACGACAAGATCGAAACTGGCATCGGCAAACGGCAGCCGGTCTTCATCGGCGACCACATCTGCATCGCCCGGGGCCAGCGCCGCGCGCACCGCCCCCGGCCAGGCGCGGCGCGGCCCGCCGAGATCGAGCACATCGGCGAAGTCACGCGCCACCCCGGCAACCCGGCCGGCAATTTCATCGACCATAACGGCGTGGAGGAAATCTGCTGCAGCAAAGCCGGCTGTCGCCCGGGCATGGCGGCGGCGGCGCAGGACGCGATCGAAAGGTTCGGCACTGGCCATCCTGCGCCGATTAGAGCCTATGGGTCGCCGCGGCAATCCGGGTTACACTGCCGGCCATGTTCAACCCGTTGCAGGCGCTTGTCGATCTGGTACTGCCACCGCGCTGCCCGGCGTGCCGGGTCATCGTCAATGGCGATGGCCGCTTCTGCCCGACATGCTGGCCGCAGTTGCAGTTCATTACCGCGCCATGCTGCGTACGCTGCGGGCTGCCGTTCGCGCATGATTATGGGCCGGGTGCCGAATGCGGCGCCTGCATCGCGCAACCGCCGCGCTTTGCCGCTGCCCGCGCCGCCCTTGTCTATGGCGGGCCGGCACGCGCCGCCGTGCTGGCGCTCAAACATGGCGACAAGCCGTGGCTGGCCGGCATCATGGCCAGCCATATGGCGCGCGCCGGCGCCGGGCTGATCGCGCCTGAAACGCTGCTGGTGCCGGTGCCGCTGCACCGCTGGCGGCTGTGGCGGCGCGGCTACAATCAGGCCGGGCTGCTGGCGCAGGCACTGGCGGCGCGCACGGGCGCCGAGCTGGCCATCGATGCGATCGACCGCGTCAAGGCAACGCCGGCCAGCGTCGGCATGGGCCGCGCCGCCCGTGCCAGGAATGTGCGCGGCGTCTTCAAGGTGCGCGACCGGCGTCGCATAAAGGGACGCGCCGTGGTACTTGTCGACGATGTGCTGACCACTGGCGCCACCAGCGATGCCTGTGCACGGGTGCTGCAACGGGCGGGCGCGGCGAGCGTAGGAGTCTTGACCTTTGCCCGGGTCGTGCGAGACGCTGGCCGTGACATCGCGCAATCGGGGACGGGCGGCGGCGATTCGAACGTTCCCCGAACGGCCATTGGAGATGAAGATGCCCAGGATTGAGATCTACACCAAATTCCTTTGCCCCTATTGCACCCGTGCCAAGGCGCTGCTCACCGGCAAGGGCGTCAGCTTCGACGAACATGACATTTCTAGCGGCGGGCCGCTGCGTGCCGAAATGCTGGAACGCTCGGGCGGCAAGCAGACGGTGCCGCAGATCTTCATCGATGGCCGCCACATCGGCGGCAGCGACGATCTCGCTGCACTCGACCAGGCCGGCAAGCTCGATCCCCTTCTGGCATGAAGCTGCGGCTCGGGATTTTGCAGACGACGACGGGGATCGATCCCGTCGCCGAGGCACGGGCGCTCACCAGCGGCATTGCGGCGCTGGCCGGCGATGGCGCACAGATCGTCTTCACGCCCGAAATGAGCGGCCTTCTCGACAAGGACCGCCGCCGCGCCGCCGGCAATGTCCGCAGTGAAAGCGAAGATGCGGTGCTTGCGGCGGTGCGCGATGCGGCGCGGGCGCACAAGGTCTGGGTGCATCTCGGCAGCCTCGCGTTGGCGCTGGAGGGCGATCTACTCGCCAATCGCGGGTTTCTCATCAATCCCGCCGGCGACATCCGCGCCCGCTATGACAAGATTCACCTGTTCGACGTGACGCTGGCCGGCGGCGAATCCTATCGTGAATCGGCCGCCTATCGACCCGGCGAGGCGGCGGTGGTGGCGGCAACGCCCTGGGGTCCGCTGGGGCTGACCATCTGCTACGATGTGCGTTTTCCGGCGCTGCACCGCGCGCTTGCCGAGGCCGGCGCGGTCATGCTGGCGGTGCCGGCGGCGTTCACCAGGCCGACAGGGGCAGCGCATTGGCACGTCCTGCTGCGCGCCCGCGCCATCGAAACCGGCAGCTTCGTCATCGCCGCGGCGCAGACGGGGGAACATGCCGATGGCCGTGCCACCTATGGCCATTCGCTGGTCATCGGCCCTTGGGGCGATGTGCTGCTCGACATGGGTGAGACGCCGGGCCGGGCGATTGTCGAAATCGATCTCGGCGAAGTGGCGCTGGCACGGGAACGAGTTCCGGCGCTCGCCCATGCGCGCCGCTTTGTGGCGCCATGATTGTCTTTGATCTGCGCTGCGGCGGCGCGCATGTCTTCGAGGCATGGTTCGGCTCGACCGCCGATTATGATGCCCAGCGGACACGCGGCCTGATCGCCTGCCCCCTGTGCGGCGATACCGGGGTCGGCAAGGCCGTCATGGCGCCCGCCGTCGCCGCCAAGGGCAACCGCCGCGATGACGCCAGTGGCGGCCGCGCAGTCGTCGCCCAAGGCGAGGGGAGCCCGCCGGCTGTGCGCGAAGGCGACCCCGGGCTGGCAGCACTGCTGGCCCTGCAACGCGCCATGGAGGCCCGGTCGGACTATGTCGGCAGCAATTTCGCAACAGAGGCGCGCGCCATGCACGAAGGCAGTATCCCAGAACGCAGCATCTATGGCGAAGCCAGCGCGTCCGAAGTTCGCGCACTCGTCGATGACGGCGTGCCGCTGCTGCCGTTGCCGTTCACGCCGCTGGTCCGCTCCGACGCCTGATTTTACTTGAACTCCCCCGCCGCCGTGGCATTGCAACGCGCATGCACCCGTAGCTCAGCCGGATAGAGCAATGGTTTCCTAAACCAGAGGTCGCAGGTTCAACTCCTGCCGGGTGCACCATTTGCGTGTCCGTTTGCATGAAGCATGCGCTTTTGTTGCAGAAGCCTGCACTTCGTCAGTCTGTTGGCAGCATAAGCATACAGGTGGGGTACTGCTGAGACCCTGACGATTGATGCCAAAGGTGGTCAAGGAAGCTCTCGCCTTAAAGTGGACGCCTGCCGGACGGACTGAACCGCGCCGGGTTTGCCGGAGGCTCCAACTCCTGAGAAGGTGGAGCCACTATGAGCAAGACAACGAACAAGTATGCGCCCGAGGTGCGCGAGCGCGCGGTGCTGGAGCACGAACGCGAGCATGCGTCTCGCTGGGCGGCGGTGGTATCGATTTCGGCCAAGATCGGCTGTGCGGCGCAGACGTTGCATGAGTGGGTAAAGAAGGCCGAGGTCGAAGCTAGCGGCCGGGCGGGCGTTCCGACCGAGGTCGCTGCGAAGCTGACCCGAAGGGCGGCGAAGCCAACGCGCTGGAGCGCGAGAACCGGGAGCTGCGCCAGGCCAACGAGATCCTCAGGAAGGCATCGGCGTATTCTGCGATGGCGGAGCGAGCCAGAATACCTTGGCGCCCGTTCAAAAGATGATCGCGTTCATCGATGATCATCGCGCCGTCCATGGGGTCGAGCCGATCTGCAAGCTTCTGCCGATCGCCCCATCGACCTACCATGCGCACCTGGCCAAGCGCGATGATCCGGCAAAGCTGTCGGATAGAGCGCGGCGGGACGCCGCGCTCAGGATCGAAGTGCGGCGCGTGTTCGATGCCAACTTCCGCGTCTATGGCGTGCGCAAGATCTGGCGGCAGTTGCGGCGCGAAGGCTTTGATGTTGCGCGCTGCACGGTTGCCCGCCTGATGCGCGCGATGGGGCTGGCCGGCGTGATCAGGGGCAAGCCCGTGCGAACCACGATCAGCGATCGCTCGGCGCCGTGCCCACTGGACAGGGTCAACAGGCAGTTCCACGCCCCGGCACCGGACATGCTGTGGGTGTCAGACTTCACCTATGTCCCGACCTGGGCGGGGTTCGTTTACGTCGCCTTTATCATCGACACGTTCGCACGCCGCATCGTGGGCTGGCGAGCATCACGCACAGCGCATGCGGGCTTCGTCCTGGATGCGCTGGAGCAGGCGCTCCATGCGCGTCGGCCGGCGCGCAGCGGTGGCCTCATCCATCACTCCGATCGCGGCAGCCAGTATCTCTCGATCCGCTACACCGAGCGGCTCGCCGAGGCCGGGATCGAGCCATCGGTCGGCAGCGTCGGCGACAGCTATGACAACGCTTTGGCCGAGACCATCAACGGCCTTTACAAGGCCGAGGTCATCCATCGGCGCGGCCCCTGGCGCTCACTCGAAGCCGTCGAATACGCCACGCTCGAAACGCAGTTCGGCGAAGCCAATGGGGCGACTGGTTCAATCACCGCCGGCTGCTCGAACCCATCGGCAGCATTCCACCCGCAGAAGCAGAGGAACGCTACTATGCCATGATCAACACATCAGCTATCGCTGCATGACTCAAACCAAACAGCCTCCGACAAACCCGGCGCGGTTCAATTCTTGTTCGCTGCAAGGGATCAGGCGCGTTCGAAATTGCGCGTGGCGAACTCCCAGTTCAGGGCCTTGTCGATCACGACGTTGACATGCTCGGCCCGGCGGTTCTCGTAATCGAGGTAATAGGCGTGTTCCCAGACATCGATGGTAAGCAGCGGCACCTGGTCACGCAAAAAAGGCACATCGGCATTCGACGTGCTGACGACCTGCAACTTGCCCGCGTCGCTTACCAGCCAGCCCCAACCCGAACCGAAGCGCGCGACCGAAGCTGCCGCCAATCTGGTCTTCAGTTCGGCTAGCGAGCCGAAATCACGATCGATGGCCGCGGCGAGTTTGCCGGACGGTGCCTGCGCCTTCGGCGACAGGCTGTTCCAATAGAAACTGTGGTTCCAGGCCTGCGCGGCATTGT
>JBMOFG010000087.1:0-7195 GCA_049314415.1 Polymorphobacter sp. | reverse complement strand
AATCCTCACTGCGCTGCTCGCTGACCCAGGCCTTGGGCGCCCGTGCCGAGATCACCGGATCGTTGGTCGTGTCGGCGAGCGGGCGCCACGTCCGTGCCGGGCGGTTGTCGAGGCTGGCGGCGATGCCGGCGAGGCTGTCGAGGGTCTCCTGCTTGCTGAACAGCCCCGAGCGCGCGCCGAGCACATAGCCCCAGAATTGCGTCTGGCCTTCATAGACCCAGAGCAGCGAGTTGCGCAGTGGGGTGGAGAAATCGGGCGCGATGCTGTCGGCGCCGCGGCGGAACTTGCCGTTCCAGCTGTGGGTGAATTCGTGCGGCAACAGGTTGCGGCGGCCGGGGCCCTTGTCCCATTCGGTGAAATAGCCCGGATTTACGCCGTTTTCACTGCTGCGATGATGTTCGAGCCCGATGCCGCCGAGCTGGTCGCTCAATGACAGCAGGAAATCATAATGATCGAAATGGCGGGCACCGAACAGCTTGACGGCCTGGTCGACAAGTTTCTTATGGGCGTCGATCTGCGTCGGGGTTGCCTCCAGATAGCGCGCCGCATCGGCCGCGACATCGAGGCTGACGCCATGCCCCAGTTCCCATTGCCGGAACCAGCGGCCGGCGAGGAACGGACTGTCGACCAGTGTTTCATAATCGACGGTTTCGTAGGTGACGCTGTCGCCCACCTTGCTGACCGGCCGCAGCGCGCCGCCGGCCTGCCAGCCGACTGGCCAGGTGACCGTCGTAGCGACCGGAATCCGCCGGGTGAACCAGCCAGCCGGGTAGAGCGAGACCTGATTTGGTTGCAGGCTGAGCATGTCGGCGGTGGCGACGATGCGGCCCTGATTGCCGGCCGTCGGTGACAGGAACTGGAAACGCACATCGAGTGCGCGCACCCCGGCGGGTACAATGACATGGAAAGCGAAAACGTCGATCTCGTCGCGCTGCCAGTCCAATTCCTTGCCGTTGGCGGTGATGACGAGCCCGGCGAGCTTGGAAATTTCGCCGCGCGGGGCATGGCTGCCGGGCAGCCATTTCGGGAACAGCAGCGTCATCGGCCCGGCGCTGGGTACCGGGATGCGCTGGTCGATTTTCCAGATGCCGCGCGTCACATCGCTGGCATCGATTTTCAGCGTCATCGTGCCCGGGAAGGCAATATCGCGCGAGGCGGGAATGGTGCTGGTAAAGGGCAGCGGTTGCGGCGCGGTGCGCGGCACTGCGGCAGCAGCGGTTGAAGCGAGCAGTAGGGTAGCAAGGCCGAAATGCAGATATGACATGATGATGAAAACCCCTCTTTGATCCAGGATTATCGGTGCGCCGGGCGCCTGTCCACGGCTGCTGCCGTCGCGGCTGGCGGCGCGACGGCAAAAGGTGACAAATTGTCGGCATTCGCCTATCGCGTCGCCACCATGACACGCTCAATCCAGAAACCCCGCGGCACTCAGGACATGATCGGCGAGCAGGCGGCGCGCTTTGACCATGTCGTTGAAACCTTCAACCGGGTACGCAAACTTTACGGCTTCGGACGGGTCGAGGTGCCGGTGTTTGAAGCGACGGCGGTGTTCGCACGCTCGTTGGGCGAAACCACCGATGTCGTGTCGAAGGAAATGTATTGTTTCGAGGATCGCGGCGGCGACCCGTTGACGCTGCGCCCGGAGTTCACCGCCGGCATCGCCCGCGCCTATATCGAAAATGGCTGGCAGCAGCACGCCCCTGTCAAGGTTGCCGCCTGGGGACCGCTGTTCCGCGATGAACGCCCGCAAAAGGGCCGCTTTCGCCAGTTCCACCAGCTCGACGCCGAAGTGCTCGGCGCCGGAGAGCCGGCCGCCGATGTCGAGGTCATCGCGCTGGCGCAGCAGTTGCTCGCCGAACTCGGCATCGCCGACCGGGTCGTGCTGCAACTCAATACGCTGGGCGATGCCGAAACCCGCAGCGCCTGGCGCGCCGCGCTGGTGGCGCATTTTTCAAAGCATCTCGATGTGCTCAGCGCCGAAAGCCGCGAACGGCTCGACAAGAACCCGCTGCGCATTCTCGATTCCAAGGCGGAGAGCGATAAGGCGCTGGTGGCCGACGCACCGCGCATCGACGCCTATATGACTGCCGGGGCCGGGGCGTTTTTCGAAAGCGTCCAGCGCGGGCTGGAGGCATCGAGCGTGGCGTTTGCGCGCGCTGAAAATCTGGTGCGCGGCTTCGACTATTACCGCCATACTGCCTTCGAATTCGTCACTGAGGCGCTGGGCGCGCAAGGCACCGTTATCGGTGGTGGCCGATATGATGGCCTGATCGGCAGCATGGGCGGGCCGGAAACCCCGGCAGTTGGCTGGGCCGGCGGGATCGAGCGGCTGGCGATGCTGGTGGCGGAGCCGGTGTTGCCGCAGGTGTCGGTCGCAGTGATTGCCATGGGCAGCGCGGCGGAGCCGGTGTCCCTGCGGCTGCTCGCGGGCTTGCGCCGGGTCGGTATCGCTGCCGAACAGGGCTGGCGCGGCAATTTGAAGAAGAAGATGGAGCGCGCCGGCAAGTCGGGGGCGCGACTGGCGGTGATTATTGGCGATGACGAAGTGGCCGGCGGCACGGTCATGGTGCGCGACCTCGGATCGGGCGAGCAGGTGCCGTTGATGTTCGATGCAGCCGTAAAGGCGATTGCGGCGTCGCTCGCTGGTGGTGGCCGGCCGGAATGATCATCTCCCCCGAACGCATCGCGCAAATCGAGCGGCGCCACGCCGATCTTGCCGCGCAAATGGGCAATCCCGATCTCGCCGCCGATAAGTTCGTCCAACTGTCGAAGGATTATGCCGAACTGACTCCGGTGGTCGAAGCGGCCGCCGCGGTGCGCGCGCTGCGCGACGAGGCCCGCGATCTGGAATCCATCCCGGCCGGAGACGAAATGTACGAGATGGCGCAGGAGGAACTCGCCGCCATCACCGATCGCCTGCCGGGGGCCGAACGCGCGCTGGCATTGAAGCTGCTGCCGCAGGACAAGGCCGATGCCAAGCCGGCGATGCTCGAAATCCGTGCCGGCACGGGGGGCGACGAAGCCGCGCTGTTCGCCGGTGATCTGTTCCGCATGTACGAACGCTATGCTGCGACGCGCGGCTGGCGGGTGGAAGTGATCTCGGTATCGCCGGGCGAAATGGGCGGCTGCAAGGAAATCATCGTCAGTGTGACGGGCGACAGCGTGTTCGCCCGGTTGAAGTTCGAAAGCGGCGTCCACCGCGTGCAGCGCGTGCCGGCGACCGAACAACAGGGGCGCATCCATACCAGCGCCGCCACCGTCGCGGTGCTGCCCGAAGCCGAGGAAGTCGATATCCAGATTGAGGACAAGGATCTGCGCATCGACGTTTTCCGGTCCTCCGGCCCGGGCGGCCAATCAGTCAACACCACCGACAGCGCCGTACGCATCACGCACATGCCTTCGGGGCTGGTGGTGCAGCAGCAGGACGAGAAATCGCAGCACAAGAACAAGGCGAAAGCCATGAAGGTGCTGCGCTCCCGCCTGTACGACCTCGAACGCAGCAAGGTCGACCAGGTGCGATCGGCCGACCGCAAGGCAATGGTCGGGTCGGGTGACCGCTCCGAACGCATCCGCACCTATAATTTTCCACAGGGCCGGGTCACCGATCACCGCATCAACCTGACCCTGCATCGCCTGCCCGAAATCATGGAAGGCGCGATGGAAGAACTTGTCTCGGCGCTGATCGCCGAGGATGAAGCCGCGCGGCTGGCCGAGTTGGGGTGAGCATAGTTGCACAGGCGCTGCGGGCGGCAGCGGCGCGGATCGACCGGTTCGATGCCGAAGTGCTGCTGGCGGCGGCGCTGGGGGTAGATCGCGGCGCGTTGCTGCTTGCGCCGGATCGTGCGTTCGCCCCCGCCTTGTTCGACAGCCATGTCGCGCGCCGGGCAGCCGGTGAGCCGATCGCCTATATCACCGGCCGCCGCGAATTCTGGTCGCTCGACCTTCGGGTCACCCCGGCGGTGCTGATCCCGCGCCCCGATAGCGAAACCCTGATCGAAGCGGCGCGCGCTGCGGGCATATTGCCGGTCACGATCCTCGATCTCGGCACCGGCAGCGGCGCGTTGCTGCTGGCGGCGCTGACCGAATGGCCGGCAGCGACCGGGCTGGGTATCGATGCTTCGGCGGCGGCGCTGGCGGTTGCCGGCGGCAATGCCGAACGGCTGGGGTTGACCGGGCGTGTGGCGTTCCGGCTGGGCAACTGGGGCGAGGGGCTGTCCGGGGGCTTCGATCTCATCCTGTGCAACCCGCCCTATGTCGAAACCGGCGCGGTACTGGCAGCCGATGTCCGCGATCATGAACCCGCCAGCGCGTTGTTCGCCGGGCCTGACGGCCTCGACGATTATCGCCGGCTGGTGCCGCAATTGCCGGCGTTGCTGGCAACCGGCGGCGTCGCGGTTGTCGAGATCGGCTGGACTCAGGCTCAAGCCGTGCTGGCGCTGGCGACCGCCGCCGGGCTGGCGGGTGCTGTGCGGCGCGATCTGGCCGGCCGCGACCGCTGTCTCGTCCTGCGCCACGCCAGCGACCTGTTACCCACGGCTTGATTCCGAGCCAGCCGCTGCGGGCACTTATGACGCCTGCATCAGTCCGCAGCTAAAGGGCCGGCTATGCGCCGGGCCGGTCATGGCGACTGCGCCGCCCTTGGCGCGGCACCGTCGGTATAAGATCGGATCGGCAACGCTATGCATTCAGCGCATGGCTCCCTTGCGCCATGTTGCACTGCACAATGTCATGAGACTGTCATAAAAGCCGTATCCGCGCTGGAAATTACGCCGGCGCGTGATGAGGAGAATGACCATGAAGATCGAACTTCACGGCTATGAGCCTCGGCAGCGTCCGTTCGGCGAAGCCGATGTACGCCCGTTGATCCCGGTCCGCGCCGCCGTGCGCAAGACCCGGACGCAGTTGCAGCCCGTGTCCTTGGACGCACGGTTGTTTCACGCGCTCTAGCGCATCGTCCAGGCTCTGACTTGCGGCACGATGCTTCAGGCGGTCTTTGTCAGCACCAGGCAGGGCCATTCGCCCCGCCGGTGCTGGCCGATCGGCACCAGCCCGTACTGACGATAGGCACTGCGCACCCGCAAAGCCTGTGATTGCAGCAAACCCGCGAGGACGAGTACGCCGCCGGGCGCGAGCGCGTGCGCCACATCACGGCTTATCTCGATTAGCGGCCCGGCGAGGATATTGGCGATTATCAGGTCATAGGGTGCGCGTTGCCAGAGCCGCAGATGCCGCATGCCGGTGGCTTCGACAAGCTCGATACGGCCGGCGCAGCGGCCGGCACCGACATCATTGTCGCGCAGATTGGCGCGTGTCACTGCCACCGAGACCGGATCGATATCGCTGGCGATGGTTGTTGCTCTGCGCCAGCGCCGTGCAGCGCCCAGTGCCAGCACGCCGGTACCGGTTCCCAGATCGGCGATGTTGCGAAAGCCGCGGCGCCGGCCGAGTCGGTCGAGCGCCAGCAGGCAGCCATGCGTCGTAGCGTGCTGACCGGTGCCGAACGCGAGCCCGGCTTCGATGGCGAGCGCGATATCGCCCGGCCGAACGGCATCGCGATGTGCCGCCGTATGGACAAGGAAGCGCCCGGCGCGCACCGGTTCGAGATTACGCTGGGACATGGTCGTCCAATCGGCGTCGGGCAGGGGGGCAACCTGCATGTCCGAGGCCGATGGGAACAGCGCGGTGATGCGCCCCACCAGCGCCGCATCGGGTTCGTCGGCGAAATAGGCGGTCATCACCCAGGCGTCGGGCTGGTCGGGGTCGGGTTCCTCGACATTCAGCGTCGGCGGATCGATGAGATCGGGGAAGACCTCGCCGATTTCGGGAATCGCTTCGGCATCGCGGCGATTGCAGGCAAGCGTCAGTGCCCAGCCATTAGCGGACATAGGATGCCCCGTTGATGTCGAGCGTGCTGCCGGTCAGCGAGGCTGGTGCATCGCTCGCCAGCCAGCGGATGGCTTCGGCGACTTCCTCGGCGTCGGCGACCTTGCCGAGCGGGATGTCGGCGAGCAATTTGTCACCGCCGCGGCTCGACAGATATTCCTCGGCCATGCCGGTCATGGTGAAACCCGGTGCCACGGCGAAGGCGAGAATATTCTGCAATGCATAACCACGCGCAATGGTCTTGGTCAGCGCGATCATGCCGGCCTTGGCAGCAGCATAATGCCAATGGTCCGGGCTGTCGCCGCGATGACCGGCGCGGCTGGCGACGTTAATGATGCGCCCGCCGCCGCTTGCCTGAAAATGCAGTACGGCGTGGCGACACAGGTCGGCGGCGGCTTGCAGGTTGATGGCGTGGCTGCGCGTCCAGGTCGCGGCAAAACCATCGGCATCGCCGATGTCGGCGGCTTCGAACACGCCGGCATTGTTGACCAGCACATCAATGCGGCCACCGCCCGCTGCCAGCGCCTCTTGCCAAAGAGCATCGGCGGCGCGTGGTCCGGCGAAATCGGCTGCGATGCAGCCATTGCCGCCGGCTGTCGACTGACCGATGACATGGTGCCCGGCAGCTGTCAGCGCGCGGCGGGCGGCGGCGCCGATGCCGCGCGAGGCACCGGTGAGGAGGATATTGACCATGGCGCTGCTTTGGCGCGCCGGCTTCCCTGTTGCAACAGCCGGAACACATTGCCGTGCCGATTGTCCGGTTTTACGTCGAAATAACACTTGTCCTCGGCCTCGTCGGCGCGAGATCGGCTTGCGGTTCTGGTGGCGACAATGTGGCGTTGCTGCAATTTCGCCGCCTGCCGGTTCAGGCGCGTATCGGCGTGGCGAGCAGTGTCTCGATGGCGGTGATGGCCTTGGCCCGGCGGGCAGCCCAGTCACCCTCGATCACGACCGGGGTGATCCCCCGGATGTCGAGTTCGTCGCGCACGACATTGTGAAAATGGCTGCGCAGTTCACCGCCGAACATGCGGGTGCCGTCATCGACCCAAGGCGTATCGGGCCGGAATAGCAGGTAGAGATCACCGGATGCCGGCAGTGCGCTGAGCAGCGGATCGCGGCGACCATGCAACATGACCGACCAGGCCGATGTCATGACGATATCGGTATCTTCGACAATCAGGCACGGCTGGCCGGCAGCCAGCGCCTCACAGGCTGCGATATGGCCAGCCGCTATGGCTCGGAGCGCGGCAATGCTGAAATCGGTGCCATTGTTCTCCGCCCAATGACGGCCGTATTCGGGCATCAACATGCC
>JBMOFG010000086.1:0-7241 GCA_049314415.1 Polymorphobacter sp. | reverse complement strand
GATCGCGCGGCGTGCGTGCGCACTTCATTGGGCATCCGGTGCTGGGCGAGCCGGTCCTGCGGGTTGGTCGCGGCAAAGCCGCCGGCCGCCCCCGAAGCGATGGTCTGCAGCGTGCCGAACGCCCGCGTCGCATCATCGGCGCTGCTGTTCGGCGCCGACAGGAAACCGCGCGGCTTGTTGACGCCATCGCCGGTCACGAACGCCACGCCCTCGGCCCGCGCGAACTCGCGGCCGATTTCGCCGCCCAGCCAGGCTTCGACATCGAAGAATGCATCGTCGAGCATCGCCTGGCTCGCCGCCGGATTGGCGTAGAGCTCGCCCATCGGCGGGGCGATTTCGGCAAAGTCGGGCGTTTCGGTTTCGGCGCGGGCGCTGGTTTCACTGACCCAGCCCGACACGACGCCGCTGGTGGTGATCAGCTTGCGGTAATTGGCCGAGCCGACATCAACGACCTGGGCGATGCTGCGGATCGGCGAGGCGGCGCGCAGCACCATGTCGATCACGCTGTCGATCTCGACCGGCACGGCGACGCCGCCCTTGGGGCCGACGCCGATGCTGGCGGCCTTGATGCCATCGCCGGGCAACGTGCCGTGGCGTAAGTAGCTTTCGGCAAAATCGGGCACCGTGGCATTTGCCTTCGCCCCGGCCAGCGCCGGGCGGGCCACGCTGCGCGCCGTTACCAGCGTCGACAACCGCGCCATTTCGGCGCGCAGCTGGGTGATTTCGGCGCCGGTATCGGCCGCTGCGGCAGTTTCGAACACGCTTTCAATCGCGTCCGCCTTGGTTTCATAGGTCATGCAACATCTCCTTCTGGCAAAGTCGAAAAACCGAGCACCCGTGCCAGCGGCTGCATCGGGAAAGTCACCAGCGACACTTCAAGCAGGTCGAGCCGGGCGAGCTGGCGCAGGCCGCGCGCCCGGTCGGGCCGCGACTCCTTGACGCGATAGCCAAAGGACAGCCCGTCGATGGCGCCGGCAGCGACCAGCCGGGCCGCCTGTTGACCCCGCCCGGCCGCCACGATGCGCGCCACGACGCGCAGGCCACGACCATCTTCGCGTGCGGATTCAACGAACCCCACGGGTTCCTTGCTGTCATGTTGCCACAACAGCGGCACGCCGCTGCCGGCCTCGCCGAAGGCGCCCGGCAACACGATGTCGCCACCGCTGTCGGGCACGCCGAAAACACTGGCATAGCCAGCGATACGCAGATCGGTCATGGCAGCGTTCCTAATGTTTTAGGCGGGTGATCAGGTCGAGCCGATAGGCCAGCCCGATCAGCAGCAGCGCCACCGCCGTGCGCACGCTCCAGGCGATTATCGCAGCAAGCGCGGATTTTTTGGCATCGCGCCAGCCCTGAATGAGCTGACGCAGCTCAATGATATCGGTGCCCGCCCTGTCGTCCATCAGGCCCAGCGTGCGCAATGCCCGCGCCGCGCCGGTCTCACAGGCTTCCTCGACCAGCGCACGCAACGTCACCCGCGTAGCGCCTTCGGCTTCGGCCTGAGCGACCAATCCTTCGAGCATCGTCGTCATCGGCCAGCCTCCAGCCCGAGCAGCGCCCGCTTTTCCAGATCGGTGAGAAAATCCGCCGCCGACACCTGCGACCACAGCCTTTCCCGGTCTTCCGACAGCGCCGGCACCGCATCGCGATCGACACTCAGCACCAGCCCCGGCCACCAATGCTGCAGATGCGCCGACAGTGCCGACAGAATCCGCGCCGTCAGCGGCAGCAACGTCAGCCGCCACAGCGCGACATTGGCTTCCTTGTAATTGGCATAGGTCGCATCGCCGGGTAGGCCAAGCAGCAGCGGCGGCACCCCGAACGCCAGCGCAATCTCGCGCGCCGCGGTGTCGCGCGCCCGCGCAAAATCCATCTCGGCAGGGGTCAGGCTGAGCGGTTGCCAGCTGAGGCCCCCATCGAGCAGCATCGGCCGCCCGGCGTTGGCGGCCCCGCTGAACGCCGCCTCCATTTCGGCCTTCAACCGGTCGAACTGCGCGCCGCTCAAGGCCGAGCCGTCGCCGGGCTGATAGACCAGCGCCCCCGACGGCCGCGCCGCATTGTCGAGCAGCGCCCGGTTCCACTGCGCTGCGGCATTATGGACCGCAACCGCTCCCGACGCGGCGCCCAAGCAGCCGGCGCCATAATGATCATCGAGCGGGTGAAAGCTGCGAATATGCAGCAAGCCGGCGCCATCACCCTGTGTTTCGGCCGGGTAGCGGCTGAGCATGTCCCCGGCGCGGTAGAGATAGCCCGTCGGCCAGCCGCGACTGTCCGATTCCACCGTGACCCGCTCGGGCCGCAAGGCGAACAGCGCCGCCGGCAAGCCATCGGGCCCCACCGCCGCCTCGACATAAGCATTGCCGTGCAGCAGCAACTGCGCCGCCAGCGTTTCCAGCAACCCCGGCCCCGACGCGCCGAAACCGGCACTCGCCAGCAACGCCAGCGCCGGATGCCCAGGAGGGTTGGACACCAAAGGCGCGCCCGCCGCCCCCTCTGCTACCAAGCGGATTGCCCGCGAAGCCACCGGATTGGTGAGGAAGCTGTCCCGCACCTGCGTCTCGTAACTGCGCGGTGCCTCGCCCCCCTGCCAGGGCATCGCCCAGGACGGGATCCGCGGGGCGGGCGCAGCGGACTTGGTCCGCCAGAAAGGCAGTTTCATGGGATTCTCCTGCAAATCATGGTTTTGGGGCCGCGTCCCCGCCGCGCAGCGGCTTTGGCCCAACGGGGCGAAAGGCCAGGCTAAAGCGCGCGCACGCCCGGCACCGCCGGCCGGTCGCCGAGCATCAGCGCCGTCAGCGCCCAGACCAGCGCATCGGCGCGATCGGGCGACCCGCCCGGCCCGGCATAGACGCCGCTGCTTAAGAAACCGCAAAGCTGGTCTTCAAGCTCGGGAAAAACACCGATATGGCACACGCGGCCTTCGCCATAAAGACTGGCGATCGGCTCGGCCCGCGCCACCTTGCCGCGCGAGGCACGCACTTCGGTAACCGGCAGTGCCGTGTTGATCGATCTGAGCATTGCCGTCACCATGTCGCCGCCATTGTTGACTTCGGCGATCACCCGGTCGGCGCCCCAGTGCAGTGCCGTATCGACCACGGTGCGCGCCCAGAATTCGGGCCGGACGCGGGTGACGCTGGCATCGGCGAGGACATGGCCGCGGCCATCGGCCGTCAGCCCGACCGCGACGATACCGCAGACACCCTGCGCCCCGCCCGCCGGCGGATCGACACCGATAATGATGCGCACCAGGTTCGGCAGCTCGTGCCGGCGCTGGCGTTCGAGCAGTGCGCGCGTCCACAGCGCATCGTGCAGGTCATCGATGATCTCGCCGCCCAATTCCTGCCGCCCGACAGCGGTGCCGCCGAAACGGCGCGTCAGATTGGCGATGAAGCTCGGTGCCAGATTGGCGGCGTTGTCGTGCATCGCACCACGCGTCACCACGACACCAGGTTCGGCAAGCAGGTCCTTCAACCAGGCCGTCGGCAGCGGCGTCGTCGTCAGCAACAGCCGCGGATGCACCCCCAGCCGTGTCGCCAGTCGCAGGTTCATCAGCGCCGCTTCGGCGCGCGGCCAATGCGCGAATTCATCACCCCAGGCAAAATCGAACTGGCCACCGCGCAGCGCATCGGGCTCGCCGCCCGAATAGAGCCGCGCCTGCGAACCATTGGCCCAGGTCAACTGCCGCAGGCTGGGGACGAACGTCACGTCGCCACCCGGCGGCACCCGCGCCAGCAGGCCCGATTCGCCCTCGACCATCACGGCACGGGCAACATCGAGGCTGGTGCCGACAAGGGCAAAGCGCCGCCCCGGAATGGCGGCGAGCGTATGGACCCAGTCCGCCCCGGCGCGGGTCTTGCCGAAGCCACGCCCGGCAAGGATCGCCCAGATCGCCCAATCGCCGGGCGGCGGCAGCTGTGCGGTACGAAGGCTGCCCGCCCACGCCAGAGTCGCATCGAGCGCCGCCGGGCCGTGCTGCTTTGTCACGGCGGCGCGTCCGGCCGGCGTCGCGGCTGTCCAAGTGTCGGCGATTGTTCCCGGGCGCGCGTCGTCCTTCCGGCGGTCTGCCATGAAATTGCGCCTCCGCGATAAGAGGGATCATTTGGTCGGCGGCGTCAGCGCCCGGATATCGTCCCGCACCGCAGCGATCTTGGCGGCATCGATGGTCAGCAACGGCCTTGCGGTCGCCACCGGCCGGCGTTTGAGCATTTCCAGCGCGGTCCTGGGGTTGATATCATCGGCATCGCCTTTCAGCAGGGTCGACAGCATCCGCATCTCCACCTGTTCCCAGGCAATACTGAGCGCGCGCCGCCATTCCTCTGCCAGCACCGGCGAGCGATCGCGCATCGCATAGACGGCGGCGAGGCTCTGCCCGATCGCCGCGGCCGACGCCTCCAGACTGCCGGTTTCGGTCAGCTTGGTGATGAACTGCTTGCGCGTCGTCGCCGACCAGGCCCTTGTGCTGTATGGCATCGCATCCTCCCTGCCGGTCGCCAAAAACAAAGGCGCCCCGGAGTTCCGAAGCGCCTTTTTTTCTTAGCGGATTTCTGAAGCGTGGACTTTCTATATCCAAAAGCGTGACGCTTGTCAATATAAAAATCCATATAGGTGATTTTTCTTTCGTGGCGCCAACGCGGCAGCCGGTCCATCATGCAAGACCAACAGGAGTTGAACCGCCCCCATGCGTACTACGGCAGACTCGTCGGGGGTCCGACTTTACTATCTCGATGATAGCGACCCAGTGGCGCGCACGCTCTTTTACGGGCCTCTGGACGAAGCGCTGATGGTGGCAGCCGAGCAGCCGGCCGAAATCCAGAACGGGCTCTGGATCGCCACGCATGACGATGTCGTCGCCTATCTCGACATGATCGAGGGCTGATCGCCGGAACGCACCTAGTCGGAAGAAAAGGTTAGTAGTAGCGCTCTTCCTCCCACCACGGGAAGAAGTCGGGCATGTCGCTCGACACCTTGTCGGGGTAGGCCGGGGTACGCTTTTCGAGGAACGACACCACACCTTCCTTGGCATCGCCTGCCCGGCCGCGCGCATAAATGGCTCTGGAATCAAGGCGATGCGCATCCCAGGGGCTTTGTGCGCCCGCCATTCGCCACAGCATCTGGCGAGTCAGCGCCACCGACACCGGCGCGGTATTTTCCGCAATCTCCAGCGCCAGCGCGCGGGCGGCGGGGAGCAGGTCGTCGGGCGCGTGCACCGAGCGCACCAGCTTGCCGGCGAGCGCTTCGGCCGCATCAAAGACCCGCCCGGTCATGCACCATTCGAGCGCCTGCGGCAGGCCGACAAGCTTCGACAGGAACCAGCTCGACCCCGCTTCGGGAACGATGCCGCGCCGGGCGAAGACAAAGCCGAAGCGCGCCTTGTCCGACGCCATGCGCACGTCCATGGCGAGCTGCATCGTCACGCCGATGCCAACCGCGGGGCCGTTGACCGCGGCAATGACCGGCTTCAGCGACTTGAAGATCCGCATCGTCACCCGGCCGCCGCCATCGCGGACATCGTCATGGCTGTAATCGATGCTGCCATCGCCCTGCACCGGCCCGGCGCGCTTGCCATCCCCCAGTTTTTCATAGTCGAAGGTCGCAGCGCCTGCCGAAAGGTCGGCTCCGGCGCAAAACGCCCGACCACGCCCGGTGACGATGACGGCGCGCACTGCATCATCGGCATCAGTGATGTCGAACGCCGCGATCAGTTCGTGCATCATCCGGGCGGTAAAGGCGTTGAGTTTAGCTTCGCGATCGAGCGTGATGGTGGCGATGGGCCCGTCGATGTCGAGGGCGATTTCCTGGAATTCGGCCATGGTTACAGCGCCTCGATGATCGTCACATTGGCCAGGCCACCGCCTTCGCACATGGTCTGCAGGCCCCAGCGCTTGCCACGGGCGTGCAGCGCATGGACCAGCGTCGTCATCAGCTTGGTTCCGGAGGCGCCAAGCGGGTGGCCGAGCGCGATCGCCCCGCCATTGACGTTCAGCCGGGCTGGATCAGCCCCCAGCACCTGGAGCCAAGCGCCCGGCACCGAGGCAAAGGCTTCGTTGACTTCGTACAGGTCGATATCATCAAGCTTCATCCCCGACCGTTCGAGCGCACGCTTCGTCGCGCCGATCGGCGCCTCCAGCATGATCACCGGGTCTTCACCGACCACCGTCATGTGGTGGATGCGCGCCAGCGGCTTGACCCCCAGCGCCTTCAGCCCCCGTTCGTTGACGATCATCACGCCCGACGCGCCATCGCAAATCTGCGACGAAGTGGCCGCGGTCAGTCGGCCGCCCTCCTGGATCAGCTTGACGCCACGAATCGCCTCGAGACTGGCATCGAAACGGATGCCTTCGTCGACGGTGTGCAGCTTGGCTTCGCCCTCATGGGTCGTCACGCTGATCGGAACGATCTCGCGGTCGAACGCTCCAGCGCGGGCGGCGGCCGCGCCGCGCTTCTGGCTTTCGAAGCCAAATTTGTCGAGCATGTCTTTGGTAAGATTATATTTTTTGGCAATCATCTCGGCGCCGGTAAACTGACTGAACTGGATGCCCGGATAGCGCGCCTTGATCCCCGGCCCGCCGAAGGGCGAGCCCATGCCGTTCTCATGCGACAGCTTGGCGGCAGCACCCATCGGCACCCGCGTCATCGATTCGACGCCGGCGGCGATAACGACGTCCATCTGGCCACTCATCACCGTGGCGGCGGCGAAATGCAGCGCCTGTTGCGAGGAACCGCACTGGCGGTCGACGCTGGTGCCCGGCACCGATTCGGGCAGGCGCGACGACATCACCGCGTTGCGCGCGACATTGCCCGATTGCTGGCCGAACTGCGACACGCAGCCCATGATGACATCTTCGACCAGCGCCGGATCGGCACCGGCGCGGTCGACCAGCGCGTCGAGCACCTGGCCGGCGAGATCGGCCGGGTGCCAGTCACGCAAAAGGCCACCTCGGCGCCCCCCGGCGGTACGGGCGGCGGCAACGATATAGGCTTCATGCATGATCGGTCTCCCAAATGGCGGCATTTCTGTGCCTGCCACTTTACGCCAAAGCCGCGCGTCGGCAATGACAGCGGAAATGAGAGGGGCTAGAAAGCCCAGCAAATGACCCTTGGGGAATGATGATGCTCAAATTCACGGCTCTGCTGGCAGCGCTGCTGCTGACGACAACCGGCCTCGCTGAAGCGGCTCCGAAGCCGGCGCCCAATGTCGCCGCAAAACCGGCGGCCAAGCCCGTTGTGGCTGCACCGAAGCT
>JBMOFG010000085.1:0-7248 GCA_049314415.1 Polymorphobacter sp. | reverse complement strand
GTCGATTTCATCGATGAAGATGATGCACGGCGCCGCCTTCTTGCCCTGTTCGAACATATCCCGGACGCGGCTGGCGCCGACGCCAACAAACATCTCAACGAAATCCGAACCCGAGATATTGAAAAACGGCACATTGGCTTCACCGGCAATGGCGCGGGCGAGCAATGTCTTGCCTGTCCCGGGAGGGCCAACGAGCAGCGCGCCCTTGGGTATCTTGCCACCAAGACGATGGAAACGGCCGGGATCCTTCAGGAAGTCGACAATTTCCTGCAATTCCTCGCGCGCTTCATCGATGCCGGCGACGTCGTCAAATGTGACACGGCCTTCCTTGGCAACCAGCAATTTGGCGCGGCTCTTGCCAAAGCCCATGGCACCGCGGCCGGCACCATTCTGCATTTGGCGCATCACGAAAATCCAGATACCGATCATCAACACGAAGGGCAGAATGTTGATGAATAGCTGAGCCAACAGACTGCGGCTTTCTTCCGGCTTGGCATCGAAGCGCACATTCTTGCTGCGCAGCCGGGAAATAAGGTCGGTGTCACCCGGATTATAGGTGCGAAAATCTTCATCCGATCCGGTTTTGCCGACAATCTCGGCACCGCGGATTTCGACTGATTTGACCGCACCCTCGTCAACCTTAGTCAGAAAATCCGAATAGGCCAGAGCACTGCCTGAACCACCGGACCCTGATGGACGCTGCATGACATTGACGACGACAACGAGGCCGAGAAGAATGACGAACCACAATCCAAGGTTCTTGATCCAAGGATTGGGCGGGCGCTTGTTGTTGTCGGCCATGGGCACGGCTTTCTGCGTATGAGTCGACTGCAAAGATAAGCATGCCGGCCGCGCTTGCAATCAGCCTGTGCGCTTCTGCCTCGCTTTGCCCGACGTTTTGATGGCGTTTTCGGGCATTTCATCCGATTTGCCGGCGCGGCGGCGCACGGGTGAAGCGCCATGGCATGCCGCCCGATGCTTTTACCCCCGCCAGCGTCGCAGCACCGCCACTGTCGAGTCGCCCGATCAGCCGGGTGATATCTGCGCCGCGCAGGGCCGCATCGGGAACGAAATGGTGAATGGCGCGCACAACGAGCCGGCGCACGAGTGCCGCCGGCAGGCCGGCCGTATCGAGTGACAATCCGGCATCATCGAAACCGGTCCGGCCCGCCCAAGCGCGCTCTGTGACCCAATCGAGTGCCGTCTCGGTTTCCGCTAGATGGGCGGCGCTGGCGGCAAGCTGCATAGCATCAATCCAGCCAGTTTGCGCGAGCAGCCGCCGTGCATGAGTCCGATCGTAATGCGGGTCGTCATTGGTCGGATCAAGCAAAGGCGCGATACCGGCATCAGCCACGATCGCCGCCAACACGCTGCGGCGCGCGCCCAGCAAGGGCCGCAGCAGCGTAACGCCCGCCCCGAGCGGACGTCGCACCCGAATGCCCGCGAGCCCCGCACCACTCCCGCGCGCCAACCGCATCAGCAGCGTTTCGGCCTGATCGTCGGCATGATGGGCGGTGATCAGCACGCCGATCCCGTTTTGAGCACAGACATCGCGCATTAAGGTATAGCGGGCGCGGCGTGCTTCGGCCTGCAGATTGGTGACCGGCTTGGTGCCGACCCAAGGCAACGTTGCGTGCGGGACACCTCTGGCAGCACACAGTGCGGCCACCCCGGAAGCTTCCCGCGCCGCTGCGGGACGCAAACCGTGATCGACAGTCAGCGCAAGAACCCGGCCCGCATAGGTCGCCTGCGCGAGCAGCAGTAGTCCCAAACTATCGGGCCCGCCAGAAACCGCAACCGCCAGCCGCTCACCATCATAGAGCGGGCGACCCAGTGCCGCGCTTAGTAACGCAGCCAGATCTAGCGTCCCCCGGCTCAGGCCGTGCACTTGGCTTTGGCGCGGAGCGTTTTGGCCTCGGTCTTTTGGGCCGGCGTAAGCTTGGCGCCATAAACGCTGTCGAGTTCACCGAGCACGCGGCAGGCGTCCTTGGGCTTCTTCAGCCCACTCATGGCGCCGGCGAGGCCGATCAGCGCATCAGGCGCTCGATCATTGCGTGGCGCAGTCTGATAGAGTTCGAGATAAGCCTTGGCCGCCAAGGCATGCTCGTCGCGCAGCGCGTGTGACCGGCCCAGCCAATATTGCGCCTGGGGGATACGCGGCGACTTGGGATAGCCGGCGATGAAATCGATCATAGCCCGCTCGGTGCTAGGCCAATCCTTGGCAGTGACATTGGCATAGGCTGCTTTCCATGCGGCGTCGGGTGTGAGGTCCCGAGCCGCGGGCCGAGCCTCTAGCCGAGCCTCAGGCTTGGCGCCCGGTTTGGGCGGGACGGCCATCGCGATACCGGCAGAGGATACAGAGGGCGTGGCGCCACCTCCTTCCAGGGCAGTCACGCGAAACTCCAGGTCCCCACGCAGCTTTGCCTGGGCGTCTTCCAGTTGGCGCACTTTGAACTGATTGGCCTCGACCTGGCCGGTCAGGGTCCGCAACTGCCGCTCAAGCTCGCCCACCCGTTCGGCGAGGTCGACCAGTGGCGACGTTGCCGGCGTCCCAATCGGGGCGGCAACGGGGGCGACGGGGGCTGAGATCTCAGGCTCGAAGAATTTGGGATCGGCGCCGGGAAATACCTTACGTTGCACGGCGCGCATTTCAGATTCGAGCTTGCCAACGCGTTTTTCAACCTTGACCGGGTCAAGCTCTTGCGCCGGAACGGCAAGCGGCGTGAGCAGAAGCGCTAAAAACAATACCAGACGCATCGGTTCAATTTCCCGGAATGACAGCAGTCGGCCGTGATCCGCCTGTCAAAGGGCGAGGCGCAACAATGGGCGGGGTGGCAATCGGTGCCGGTATCGACCGATCAGTCGCGGCTGCCGGCGCGCGGCTATCAGTCGGAGGCGTGCTGCGAGCAAGCAGGTCGGCCGGCAGCAGGCTGACATCGCGCACCGTTTCTACCGGGCCACCGAGCGTTGGCAAAGGCCGACCTCCAACACTAACCGACAAGGCGCCTGCCATGCCGGTCCAAAGCGTAAGGCCGGGGCGGTCGGAGGGGATGGTAACGATTTCACCGGCCGTCAAAACCCCTTCTTTCAGCGTGTCACCACTTGCCTTGTCCCAGATCTTTACCCAGACATCGCGCGACGCCGTCAGCACGACCGGGCCGGTAGCAACGGCGGCCAACTCGGTCGCGGCGGCAGGAGCAGTCACAGGCACGCCAATATCCCCGGATGGTTCGGGTCCAAAGGGGTCGGGCTCTGCCGTGTCGGCAATCACTGCAGCAGTCATCTCGGGCGCTGCTGGCAGCGGAGGATCAAGGGCTCCGGCGCCCCAAGCCGAAAGACCTGCGATGATGACGATGATCGCGATGAGGCTGCCGACCCACAAACCGCGCGACGGCACCCGGCGTTCGTCAAGAGGTTCCAAACTTATCGGGGTGGGCACATGCGCGGATTTGGACGTTTCGCTGCGGAACTGGCTGGCCATCGTTTCGGAATTCAGGCCAACGGCGCGGGCGTATGATTTCACAAAGCCGATGGCATAGGGTAACGCGGGCAGATCATCATGCTTATCCGCTTCCAACGCCCTGAGATGCCGGATAGGCACGCGGGTTTCTCGCGCCACATCAACCAATTCCATACCCGCAGCGGTCCGTGCGGCCATCAGTGTGGCGCCGGTGCGCCTGGCGCTGAATTCAACCGATTCCACGCCGCGATTCCCTCTTTTAGGCCAGCGTCGGGGCCGTTGCAGACCGCTGCCCGGTGCCGACGTGACCACTGCAACCATCCCATGCTGTCGATGCCGGTGAGCAACCACAGAGTCAATGCGCCGCGAGATGTAAGTGGCGGTTCCTGCGTTCAACGGATTGAAGCGACCTTGTTGCATCGCATCAAAGAGGCTATGGGGCCGCGCTTGCCCGGGCTTTGATGTCCTTGCGACATTTTGGCCACCCCACAGGATCGAAATTCAATGGCTTTGCGGAATATCGCGATCATCGCGCACGTTGACCATGGCAAGACCACGCTTGTCGACCAGTTGTTCCGGCAGTCGGGCACCTTCCGCGAGAATCAGCGCGTCGCCGAACGCGCCATGGATTCGAACGATCTCGAGAAAGAACGCGGCATCACAATTCTCGCCAAGTGCACATCGATCGAGTGGACCGACAAGACCAACAACGAAACCACCCACATCAACATCGTCGACACCCCAGGACACGCCGATTTCGGTGGCGAGGTCGAACGCATCTTGTCGATGGTAGATGGCGTGGTGCTGCTCGTCGATGCCGCCGAAGGCCCGATGCCGCAGACCAAGTTCGTCACCGGCAAGGCTTTGGCGCTGGGCCTGCGCCCGATTGTCGTCGTCAACAAGATCGACCGCCCCGATGCGCGCGCCCAGGAAGTGCTCGATGAAGTATTCGACCTTTTCGTCACGCTCGAAGCCAATGACGACCAGCTCGATTTCCCGGTGATTTTTGCCTCGGGCCGCAACGGCTATGCCGGACGCGACAGCGAAGTGCGCTCGGGCGACCTGACGCCGCTGTTCGAAACCATCGTCGCGCATGTGCCGCCGCCGGCCGCCGATGTCGACGGCGAGTTCAAGATGCTAGTTTCGCTGCTTGATCGTGACAATTTCGTCGGACGCATCCTGACCGGCCGCATTCTTTCGGGCACGCTGCGCCTCAACACCCAGATCCGCGCGCTCAACCCGGACGGCAAGGTCGTCGAGGAAGGCCGCGCGTCGAAGATTTTTGCATTCCGCGGCCTCGAGCGCGTTCCGGTCGATGAAGCCAAGGCTGGCGACATCATCGCGCTCGCTGGTTTTTCGAAGGCCACCGTCGCCGACACGATCGCCGATATCGGTGTCACCGTGCCGTTGAAGGCACAGCCGATCGATCCGCCAACGCTGAGCATGACCTTTGCGGTCAATGATTCGCCTTATGCTGGACGCGATGGCTCCAAGGTCACCAGCCGGATGATTTCGGACCGCCTGCAGCGCGAAGCCGAAGGTAATGTCGCAGTCAAGGTTACCGAAAGCGCATCGAAGGACGCCTTTGAAGTCGCCGGGCGCGGCGAATTGCAGTTGGGCGTGCTCATCGAAACAATGCGGCGCGAAGGCTTCGAACTGTCGATCTCGCGGCCGCGCGTCATTTACGGCGTCGATGAGAATGGCAAGCGCACCGAGCCTTACGAAACCGTCGTCATCGACGTCGATGAACAATATTCGGGCACGGTTGTCGAGAAAATGGCGGGCCGCAAGGCTGAAATGACCGACATGCGGCCCAGCGGCGGCGGTAAGACCCGCCTGACCTTTTCGGCCCCGGCACGCGGCCTCATCGGCTATCATGGCGAGTTTCTTTCAGACACCCGTGGCACCGGGATCATGAACCGGCTGTTCGAAAAATATGGCCCCTACAAGGGCAACGTTTCGGGCCGGGGCAACGGCGTGCTTATCTCGACCGAAACCGGCGAGGCTGTCGGCTATGCGCTCGGGTATCTCCAGCCGCGCGGCGTCCTGATGATCGAGCCCGGCGAAGCCGTCTATCAAGGCATGGTCATCGGTGAAAACGCCCGTGACGAGGATCTGGAAGTCAACCCGCTGAAATCGAAGGCGCTGACAAACTTCCGCGCCAGCGGCAAGGACGACGCCATTCAGCTTTCCCCGCCCAAGCGTCTGACACTTGAACAGGCAATCGCTTATATCGACGAGGACGAGCTGGTCGAAGTGACACCGAACTTCATCCGCTTGCGCAAGATCCATCTCGATCCGAATGAACGCAAAAAGGCGAGCCGGGCCAGGCGCGACTGACCCATACGGCAACGGCGGCCTGCGACATTTGCGCGGTTGCGCAATCAGCACCGGGCCACCAACTGCTGTGCCGATTGGGATTGGGGAGACGCCCGCATGAGTGGTATTGACGACGATGATTATGGCAGCGGCCATCCGGCTGCGCATATCGAGCCGATACCGGCTGCCGAGGCCGAAGCGGCTGTGCGTACCCTTATCCGTTGGGCGGGGGACGACCCCGATCGCGAAGGCTTGCTTGACACGCCGGGTCGGGTGACGCGGGCCTATCGCGAGTATTTCCGCGGTTATCAGGAAGACCCGGGCGTGCATTTGGCGACGACCTTCGGCGAAGTCGGCGGCTATGACGAGATCGTTATCCTGCGCGACATCCCGTTCCAGTCGCATTGCGAACATCACATGGCGCCAATCATCGGCAAGGCACACATTGCTTATCTGCCGCGGAAGCGCGTCGTCGGCATCTCCAAGCTGGCACGCGTATTGCACGGCTTTGCCAAGCGCATGCAGGTGCAGGAGCGGCTAACCGCCGAAGTCGCCGATTGCATCCAGAAGCATCTTGATCCGATCGGCGTCGCCGTCGTGATCGAAGCCAGCCACGCCTGCATGAGCGCGCGCGGCGTGATGACCCAAGGCGTGACGATGACGACTAGCCGCATGATGGGCGTTTTCCGGGAGGACGACCGCAGCCGCAAGGAAGTGCTGGCGCTGATAGGGCGCGGCTGAGAGCCAGTGCGTCAACCCGGCTTAACAAGACCGTCGCGGTAGCCTATAAACCCACTGATAGGTTCAAAGGGGCACGTTACATGGTCAATATTCTGGGCAATCTCAACCGGGCGCTACTGCTCGGCAGTGCACTGCTGGTGCTTGTCATCGTCATCCTCAATGGCGGCGACATCGTGACCAATGGCAATTGGCTGAACGCTTTCCTGCGCTTCTTCCATGCGCTGTGCGGCGTGCTGTGGATCGGCCTGCTCTATTATTTCAATTTCGTGCAAATCCCGACCATGCCAAAGGTCCCGGCCGAACTGAAACCCGCCGTCGGCAAATATATCGCGCCCGAAGCCCTGTTCTGGTTCCGCTGGTCGGCGCTCGCAACGCTGGTCATCGGCATCGCCATCGCCGGCGCGCCGCCAAACCTCTATCTCGTCCAGGCCCTTACCTTCCAGGAAGGCTTCCGCAACATCGGGTTGGGCATGTGGCTCGGCATCATCATGGCCGCCAACGTCTGGATGTTCATCTGGCCGGCGCAGAAGATCGCACTCGGCATCGTCGACGGCTCGGCCGATGAAAAGGCCGCTGCTGCCAAGAAGGCGATGCTGTTCAGCCGCACCAACTTCGTGCTCAGTTTCCCCATGCTCTATTGCATGGTGACGCGCGGCGTTCTGGGCTAAGACCATCCCAGAGGCGTTTTCCGGGGGGCGCGCCAGCAATCGTGCCCTAGCCCGGAGTGT
>JBMOFG010000084.1:0-7335 GCA_049314415.1 Polymorphobacter sp. | reverse complement strand
TGCAGCATCGAACCTTCGTGATTGCCCCAGGTCGCAGCCAACCGATAGGCCAGCGGCTGGTTGAGCGCAGCATGTTCGGCAACAAGTTCGACCGAAAAATCGGCAAGACCAAAGCATGCCATCAGCAGGCCGAACGCAAGAATGATAAGGATTGCTTGTACTTGCGCCGCCGAGCGGCCGAATGCCATCAGCGCCGAATCGCCCCGCACCGCTCCCACCATGGGCAGCACGGCCTGTGCGAGGGCCGTCAGCAGAGCAAGGATCAGGGCGAAATGCCCGACTTCGGCATACATTGGGAAAAGCCACTTCTTGTGTGCATCAGGAAAATGCATTTGTGATAATTCACAGTCTATCCGATTCCGCGCAAGATGGTAGAGTGTCGCCGGGTTGCCGGGTCACCGGCCAATGATGCTGGGGGCAGGGCAGAGGTGAGCGAACGTTTTCGTATCGCGATTGTGGGTTCAGGACCCGCTGGTCTGAGCGCGGCTGCGCATGCAGCCAAGCTCGGGATCAGCCATGTGCTGCTCGAGAAGACCAGCCACCTGTCGGACACGATCTACAAGTATCAAAAGGGCAAGCATGTGATGGCAACGCCATCGCAGCTCGTCCTGCGGGCTGGCGGCGGCTTGCAATTCGAAGCAGGCAAGCGCGAGACCATTCTTGGCATTTGGGATGAGATGACCGCGGCCGGCAAGGTCAATGTCAAGCTGAACGCCGAGATCAAGTCGATCACAGGGACCGGGGATCCGATCCCGGGCAGCATCCAGAAAACCACGACGCGCAGCCGTGATGGTACCACTGTCGTCAAGGAGTTGCAGCGTCTTGCCCCGCCTTACAAGCTGGTCACCACCAGCGGTGAAGAAATCATCGCCGATACGATCATTCTTGCCATCGGCACCCAGGGCAATCCCAATCTGCTGGCTGTCCCGGGCGCCCAACAGCCGCATATCCAGTACCAGCTCGACGATCCTGCCGCCTATAATGACGAACATATATTCGTTTTTGGCGGCGGTGATGCCGGCATCGAAAATGCGCTCGGGCTGGCCGCCGACGCGGCGCAGGGAAATGTCGTCACATTGATGAACCGCGGCGCCGAGTTCAGCACAGCCAAGGATGCCAACGTCAAGGCGCTGTTGGCGGCGCGCGATGCGGGCCGGATCAACGTGATGACGGAAACCCAGCCGCGCGCCATTGAGGACGAATGGGTGGTGCTCGACACGCGCGATGGCGAAGTGCGCGCCCGTTGCAACCGACTGATTGCCCGAATCGGTTCGGCGCCGCCGCGCGGCTTTGTCGAGGCCTGTGGCGTCGAATTTGCTTCGAACGACCGGCTGGCGTTCCCCAAATTGTCGGCGGTGTTCGAATCGACCGCGCCGGGCATCTTCATCGTCGGCGCGTTGGCCGGCTACCCGCTGATCAAGCATTGTATGAACCAGGGGCATGACGTCGTCGAGTTCATCAACGGCAATACCGACCTCAAGCCCGCCGACGAACCGATCCTGGAGGCCAAGTTCAAGGATTTGCCCGGTGGCAAGTCGGTGTCGGAATGGCTGGAATATCTGCGCAGCAACGTCGGCATTCTGGAGGGCATGAGCGCCTTGCAGATGCGCGAGTTCATGCTCGATTCCGAAGCGCGCGCCTATCGGGCCGGCGAGGTGATTTTCGAACGCAATGCGCCGGGATCATCGCTGTTCGGCGTCGCTGATGGCCAGGTGCTGGTTGAGATCAATCCGAACGACCCGTCGATTACCGTACCGATCGGCAAGGGTGAGATTTTCGGTGAAGTCGGCCTGATCTCCGGCCGCCGCCGCGGCGCTACCATCCGTGCCGGCAGCGATTGCGTGCTGGTCGAAATTTCGCGCAGCGCTGCCCTCAAGCTGATGTCGGCGGTGCCGGCGGCAGCGCGCGAAGTGACCCGTATCACGACGTTGCGCAGCCTGTTGCAAATCTTCAAATCGGGGCTTGCTGCCGATGATCTGACCGATGTCGTCGCTTCGGCCCGGATCGAGACGATCCGCGCCGGCCAGACGATCATCAAGGAAGGCGAGACCGGCGACGATATCTTCATCATCCGTTCGGGATCGATGGTCGTAGAAAAAACCATCGGCGGCAAGCCGGTGTTTCTTTCTTATGTGCCGGCCGGTTCCTATGTCGGTGAAATGGCTGTGATCAACGGCGATGCCCGCTCGGCAACGGTGCGGGCCGCGGTCAAGTCGGACGTCATCAAGCTCGAGGGCGAAAGCTTTCGCGGCCTTCTTGCCGCCAAGCCCGAATTGATGGCGCGGGTGCGCGATGACATGGCCAGCCGCATCCAGCACAACGCCTTCATCGAATCGAAGAAGGACAGTTTCGGCGGTGTCGTCGACATGTACTCGGGGGTCGCCAACTTCCTCGTCGACAATGGTATCGGCGAAGCCACCGATGTGCTCCTGATCGATGAAAAGCTCTGCGTGGGCTGTGACAATTGCGAAAAGGCCTGTGCCGATTCGCATGATGGCCTGTCGCGGCTCGATCGCGAGGCCGGACGCACCTACGCGCATCTGCACGTGCCGACTTCGTGCCGGCACTGCGAACATCCGCACTGCATGGCCGATTGCCCGCCCAATGCCATTCACCGCGGGCCGACGGGCGAAGTCTATATCGATGACACCTGCATCGGTTGCGGAAATTGCCAGCGCAACTGTCCCTATGGTGTTATCCGCATGGACAAGGTGCCGCCCAAAAAGCCGTGGTTGCTCAATTGGCTGTTGTTCGGCCAGGGCCCGGGGCCGGGGGAGCCCAACAAGAAATGGAGCTACAAGAACGCCAAGAAAGGCGTCGAAACGCCGAAAAAGGCGGTCAAGTGCGACATGTGCACGGGTCAGTCGGGTGGCCCCGCCTGTGTCCGCGCCTGCCCCACCGGGGCCGCGATCCGTGTTTCGCCCGAACAGTTCCTGTCGGTTGCCTTACTTGACCGGGGGGCTGAATAATGGCTGGCCAGGCTGCCGGAAGCGCGGGCCGCAAGGCCACCGGCAAGGCGATTGCGCGCGCGCCGCGTGAAGGCACACACGAAGGCTTTCTCACCCACCGGCGCAGCCGCTGGCTGAAGATCGCGCTGGGCCTGTCGGCGCTGGCGATCGCTGTCTATCTCTTCACCGATCCGCAGCCCCGGGCGAACGGTGGCAGCGCGGCGGGCTATGCCCTTGGCACCATCGGCGCGCTGCTGATCATCTGGCTCAGCCTTATCGGCCTCAGAAAGCGCATCATCACCAGCAAGCCCTATTCATTGAAGGGCTGGACGTCGGCGCATGTCTACCTCGGCCTGTCGCTGATCGTCATCGGCACGCTGCACACCGGCTTCCAGCTTGGCTGGAATGTCCACAGCGCCGCCTATGTGCTGATGATGATCGTCATCCTTTCGGGTATCTACGGCATTATCGTTTACGGGAGGCTGCCCGGCAAGCTTAGCGCCAACCGCCAGGAAGCCACCCAGCCGCAGATGCTCGAAGCTATTCGTGCGCTCGACCGGCAGCTCGATACCGCGGCCCAGCCGCTCGGCAAGGCCGAAGCCGATCTGGTGCGCGTGAGCCTTGAACAGACCGATATCGGGGGCAATTTGTGGCAACGGCTGACCGGCCATCAACCGAATTGCGGTACCGCAAGATCGCGCGATGCCATCCAGGCACTGGTCAACCAGGAGATGCGCACGGGCAAGCCCGACCCGCGGTTGAACCAGATCCTGTTCCTTCTCGAACGCAAGGCCGCCGCTTTGGCCCAGGCGCGCCGCCATATCCGCATGAAGACCCAGCTTGAAATCTGGCTCTACCTGCATGTGCCGGCGACCTTCGCGCTGCTTGCCGCGTTGATTGCCCATATCCTCAGCGTCTTCCTGTACTGGTGATGTAATGAGCTTTGTTGTCCGCCAAATTGCGAAACGTGCCGATGGGGGTGATATCATCCGCACCCGCACGCTCGAGGTCGCCGAAATTACTGTCGGTCGTGGTACCGATTGCGATATCCAGCTCGCCGATCTCGGCGTCATGCTGCGCCATGCCCGCCTGCTGCAATTGTCGGATGGTACGGTTGCAATCGAAGCCACCGGCGGCATCCCGCTCGAAATCGGGGGCAAGTTCGTCAATCGTGCCGATCTGGCCGTGGCCGACGAACCCGCAATCAATATTGCCAGCCACCGGCTGACCCTGACCAAGGGCGACGCGCCGGGCGCAATCGCCATTACTGCCGAACGCGTCATCGCCGCTACCGATGCCGCCGACGCCGCGTCGGAAACCGGTATTTTTTCGCTCGCGGAAACTATGCCGTCAAAGCGTGGACTGGCCTGGGTGCTTGCCGCGCTGGTACTGATCATCGGGCTGGCGCTGCCGCTGTTCATGATGGGCGGCAATGATCTGCCGGCCGACATGGTTGCCGCCGCGGCCCGCCCCGAAGGTGGGAGCGGGGCCGGAAATCTGGTCCCCGCCCTTGGCGGCGATGATGTGAAGAAAACCGGCTACAGCGCCGACATGGTGTGGACCTCGGGGCCGCTGTCGACCGCCCATGCCGGCCTGTCGAACAAGTGCGGCGCCTGCCACACGCAGCCGTTCGTTTCTGTCACCGACAGTGCCTGCGTGTCGTGCCACAAGTCCGACGCCACGCCAGATCACGCCAGCGCCGATCGCATGGCCACCGGGCGGCTGCCCGCCGGCGGTTTCGAAGCGGGCATCCACAAAGGGCTGAATTTGTCCGAAGGTCGCTGCGCGTCGTGCCACAAAGAACATGAAGGCCCGCGCGGCGCGCTGATGGTTGCCGCCAGCTTCTGTACCGATTGCCACACCGGCCTGTCCGGACGCCTTAAGGACACCAAAATTGCCAATGTGCCGAACTGGGAAGACCATCCGCAGTTCAAGCCGACGCTGGTGTCGGTGGCGTCATTGACCGCGCCGGCGTTCGAGCGCGTCTCGCTGGCCGACAAGCCGGCAGAACACTCCGGCCTCATCTACCCGCACGATATCCACCAGTCGGCGACCAATGGCGTTGCCAATATGGTGCAGAAGCAGGGGCTGGCCGCAGGTGCCAATGGCGCGCTCGCCTGCAATTACTGCCACACGCCCGACAGCGATGGCGTGCGTTTCAAGCCGATCGAGATGGAGAAGAATTGCGGCGCCTGCCATGATCTTGCCTTTGCCAAGGATGGCGGCATCGTCCGCACCCTGCCGCATGGTAAGCCCGAACAGGTCGCCGGCATCATCCGCGACTTCTATCTTGGCCAGGCACTTAGCCCGCGCGCCGGGGTGCAGCGTTTTGCCTTTGAACGCCGCGCACCGGGCAAATTGGCCGAAGCCGAACGCGCCGATCTGCGCATCACCAGTACTGGCGAAGCGCGCGCCCGCGGCGATGCCGCCATCGCCCAGATCTTCGGTGCCGATGGCAAGGCCGGCGGCCTGTGTTCCGATTGCCATGTCGTCAACAACACCGGCGCCCCCAACGCCGCCGAACGCTACACAATCGCGCCGGTGACGCTGGCCGACCATTATCTGCCCAAGGGCCGTTTTCCGCACAACCAGCACAAGACCTATGACCGCAAGACCGGCGATGCCGCCTGCGTCGCCTGTCACAAGGGGGTGATGGCATCCAAAGCCTCGACCGACGTGCTGCTGCCCAGTGTTACCCAGTGCCGCGATTGCCATGGCTCGCCCAACGTCGCCACGAATGTCGCGGCCACCTGCAACACCTGCCACGGCTACCATTATGGCGAGGGTGGCCAGGGCGGCGATTTCGTCGGGTCGCCGCACCGCAAGCCGGGCAAGCCCGCCAAGCCCGCGACCGTGGCGGTCCGCGCGCTGCCGGTGAAGCTGGGGTCGGCAGCACCGGTGGCCGCGAAGGCGCGGCGGGCGGCAGTTTAGCCGCACCGCCGGCCCCGGTCACCATTCTGACAGTTTGATATCGGGCCAGGCCCATTGATATCATTTTCAAAAATCAGATGGGATCTGGGGCCAGCGCCCCCAGTCGCCGGAGGCACTTGTTGCAGCCGCCTGGGTCGGCATCGACCGGACATTGCGTAAGGTGTGCGCAACGGCAGAACTGTGATTGGCCAAGCGGCGAAGAACCCACGGCGCTATCGCGCCGCCTTCACCCGTACCGCATCGGCCTCGCTCAGCACCTGCCACGCCGCCTGAATCGCGCGGAAGCGTTCGGCGGCTTGCGCTCCGGTGCCGGCGACATCGGGGTGGCTGGTCTTGGCGGCGCTGCGCCAGGCGGCCTTGATAGTTTCCATATCGGCGTCGGATTCAAGGCCGAGCACGGCGAGCGCATCGAGTTCGGCACGGCTGCGACTGCCGTCGCCAGTGCCGCCCCATTCCCAGTGCGCGGCGCGCTTGTAGCTGCGCTGGGCTTCCTCGCTGGCTTCGCGCGCGGCGGCCTCCTCGGGGGTCAGGCCAGTGAAATAATCCCAGCCGGCGTTATATTCGGCAGCGTGCGCCTGGCAGAAATACCAGCGTTCGGGGCGGTTGGCGACCTTGGGCGCAGGGCAGGTGCCGGGGTCGGTGCAGCCGTGGCGGTCGCATAAGCGCACTTCGACCGCGGCGCCGCCGCTGCCATAGGGCCGCCAGCGCGGAAACCCCCAATCATCCTTGCGGCCTGAACGCGCCATTGCCAGTAAAACACCCCGTATGCCCGTGCACTGATCGCGGCGGGCAACAGATCATACGCATGATTCTGCCGCACTGCCAGCCGCGCCGCCGCCGCACGCAGCGCTTGCGAAGGCGCATGCCGTCGTCCGACGGGTCGACGTCCCGGCTGATGCCCATAAAGCCAGTTCGGCGCCGGCGGCACCATCGCTGCGTCAGTGAAGGTCGTGCAGGCGATTGGCACAGCTTGCCATGGACGCGCGGGTCATGATGAACCACTATGGTACATATGCTGTCACTTGTGCTCTCGCGCCGTTTCGGGCCAATGTTTGCTACTCAGTTTCTGGGGGCCTTCAACGACAATCTGTTCAAGACAGCCTTTATCTTCCTCGTCGCCTTCCATCTCGAGGCGGATGATCCGGCCGCTGCTGCAACGCTCGCCACGGTGGCAACGGGTGTATTCATCCTGCCCTTCATGCTGTTTTCGGGGTTGGCCGGCGAGGTTGCCGATGCGCGCGACAAGGCGCTGATCGCGCAAGCGGTGAAGGTGGCGGAGATCGTCTTCATGGCGCTTGGCGCGGTGGCGATGCTCTTCCAGTCGGTGCCGCTGGCCCTGGCCGTCATTTTCCTGATGGGCGTGCATTCGACCGTTTTTGGGCCGGTAAAATATGCCATTCTGCCGCAGCATCTGGGCGAAACGGAATTGCTGCTCGGAACCGGGCTGGTCGAGGGG
>JBMOFG010000083.1:0-7371 GCA_049314415.1 Polymorphobacter sp. | reverse complement strand
AGGATCGCTGCGGCGCAGCGCCATGATGGCCAGGCTGACGAAGAAGAAGGCGCAAAGTGTGCCGCCGTTGGAGACGCTGGCGAGCTGCCCGACCGGGAAAAAGGCGGCGGCAAAGGCGACGCCGACGCCGGTCATGATCGTCACGACATGGGGCGTCTTGTACTTGGGGTGGACCTTCGACAAGCGGGTCGGCAGCAGGCCATCGCGCGACATGACGAAGAAGATGCGGGTTTGCGCATACATCATCATCAGCACGACCGACGGCAGCGCGAAGCCGGCGGCAAGGCCGAGGACGTTGCCGATGGCGGGATAGCCGATCGAGCGCAGCACGTGTGCCAGCGCCTCGTTCGAGCAGACGACCGGCAGCGTCGCCGCGGCAATGGTCTTGCACTGGGCAACCAGTTCGGGCGAGCCGGGCATCAGCGCTTCGCCGTTGACGCCGAACACCGGCTGGGCACCATAGCTGCCGATGACGCCGGCGCCGACGAGCATGTAGAAGACAGTGCAGATCGCCAGCGAGCCGACGAGGCCGATGGGGATGTTGCGCTGCGGGTTCTTGGTTTCTTCGGCAGCGGTCGACACGGCGTCGAAGCCGACAAAGGCAAAGAAGATGATCGAAGCGGCACTGATCGCGCCGCCGACGCCCAGCGGCATGAATGGCGTGAAGTTGGTCGCCTTGGCGGCCGGCACGGCGAGCGCGACGAACAGCGCGAGCGCGGCGACCTTGACGACGACGAGCACGGCGTTGACGGTGGCGCTTTCCTTGGTGCCGACCACCAGCAGCGCGGTTACCGCCAGCGCGATGACGACGGCGGGCAGGTTGATCAGGCCTCCGGCATAGGGGCCGTTGACCAAGGCTTCGGGTATATGGATGCCGAGCAGATTGTCGAGCACCCCGACGATATAGCCCGACCAGCCGACCGCGACGGCGCTGGCGGCGACGGCATATTCGAGAACCAGCGCCCAACCGACCACCCAGGCGAGGATTTCACCGAAGGTCGCGTAGCTGTAGGTATAGGCCGAGCCCGAGACCGGCACCATCGAAGCGAGTTCGGCATAGCAGAGCGCGGCGAGGCCACAGACCAAAGCCGACAGCACGAAGCTGATCAGCATTCCCGGTCCGGCCATCTGTGCGGCTTCGGCGGTCAGCACGAAGATGCCGGTGCCGATGATGCCGCCGATGCCAAGCATGGTCAGTTGGAATGCGCCCAATGAGCGAGTGAGCGATTTCTTTTCCGCAGTCGCCAGGATCGAATCGAGCGACTTGATACGCCAGTTTGCCAAGAATTTTCCCCTTCAAAGGCCATGCGGGCGGTTCGCCTCATCACGACCAGAACGATAATTCCATAGAGCAAGGACTTTCACCCCGGGTCAAGGATTGATGCAGGGGGGTGCGACAGGGCGATGCCTGTGTGGCAGGCCGCGCCTTACGTTCGAAGAGTAACATCTTGGCGCTTGCGTTACGATCAATACCAAATTCGGCTGGCGATGACGGCGCAGCTCGGCTAGTCTGGTTGACATGAATGCCACCGAAAACCTTGCGCCGCAGCGTCTGCCGAGCCCGGCCGAGGCTGTGGTGCTGGCGTCGCTTGCAGGCTCGCGTGCCGGCATGCTGGCGCAAGTGCAAGACTGGGCCGCGGTCAACAGCGGCAGCGGCAACCTCGCCGGGCTGGCGGTGCTTGCCGGGCGGCTGGTCACGGCATTCGCGCCGCTCGGCGGTGAAGCGCGGTTGTGCGACCCGGCGCCGGTTACGGTGATCGACACCGCCGGTGCGCACGTGCCGCTGGTGCATGGCCGCAACCTCCATATCGTCAAACGCCCGGACGCGCCGGTACAAGTGCTGCTGACCGGCCATATGGACACAGTGTTCAGCGCCGGTCATCCGTTCCAGGCGTGCCGATGGCGCGATGCCGACACGCTCAATGGCCCCGGCACCGCCGACATGAAGGGCGGCATCGCCGTTATGCTCGCGGCGCTGAGCGCATTCGAAGCCTCGCCCTTTGCCGAAAGGCTCGGCTGGGAAATCGTCATCAACAGCGACGAGGAAGTCTCTTCGGCCGGCTCGGTCACCCTGCTGGCAGAGGCGGCGCGGCGCTGCCACCTTGGCCTGACCTATGAACCGGCGCTGCCCGATGGCACGCTGGCGGGCGCGCGCAAGGGATCGGGAAATTTTTCGGCCGCCATCACCGGCCGCGCCGCCCACGCCGGGCGCGAGCCTGAGAAGGGCCGCAACGCGCTCCTCGCCGCCGCCGATCTGGCACTGCGACTGAAGGCACTGACTGCCGATGATCTGTCGGTCAACCCGGCGAAGATCGATGGCGGCGGGCCGAACAACATCGTGCCCGAAGCGGCGGTTTTGCGCTGGAACATGCGGCCCTCGACGTCCGCCGCCGAAGCCCGCGCCGCCGCCGCCATCGCCGCGCTGGTCCGCGATATTGAAGCGAGGCACGAGGTTACCATCCACGTCCACGGCAGCTTCGCCCGCCCGCCCAAGCCAATGGACGCCAACCAGCAACGGCTGTTCGAGCTTGTCCGCGATTGCGGCGCCGCCATCGGCTTGGCCCTCGGCTGGCGCGACACCGGCGGCGTCTGCGATGGCAACAACCTTGCTGCGACCGGGCTGGCGGTGGTCGACACGCTCGGCCCGCGCGGCGGCGCCATCCATTCGTCCGACGAATTCCTGTGTGTCGATTCGCTGGTGGAGCGCGCGCAACTGTCAGCGCTCATCCTGATGCGTGTTGCGCAGAGCGGCTGGGTCCGCGAGATCGCAGCATGAGTTGGCATATCCGCCCGGCGCGCGGCAGCGATGTCGATGCCCTGCTCGAACTGGCGCAGTTAACCGGGGGCGGCTTCACCAATCTGCCCGCCGATGCCGGCTCGCTGGCCGAACGCCTTGCCTGGTCCGACGCCAGCTTTGCGCGCGCCGAGGAAGCGCCAAAGAACGAGCTCTATATCCTGTTGCTCGAACAGGCCGGCACCGGCCGCATCGGCGGCTGCGGCATGGTGTTCAGCAAGATCGGCGTCGAATGGCCGTTCTACAGCTATAAACTCGGCACGCTCAGCCAGTCGTCGAAGGAGCTTGGCCGCACCTTTGCGATGCCGTTCCTCAGCCTGACCACCGACCATGACGGCGCCAGCGAAGTCGGCGGGCTGTTCCTGCGCCCGGATCTGCGCACCGGCGGGCTGGGGCGGCTGCTGGCGCGCTCACGTTATCTGTTCATTGCCCAGCACAGGGCGCGCTTTGGCGACAAACTGCTCGCCGAACTGCGCGGCGTGCTTGATGACGCCGGCAATTCGCCCTTCTGGGATGCGCTCGGCGCCAAATTCTTCGGCATGGCGTTTCCAGAGGCCGATGCCTTCAACGCCATCAACGGCAACCAGTTCATCGCCGACCTGATGCCGCGTCACCCGATCTATACAGCGCTGCTGCCCGAAAGTGCGCAGGCGGTCATCGGCCAGCCGCACCCCAAGGGCCGCGCCGCGCTGGCGATGCTCGAGGCCGAAGGCTTCAGCTTCGACAATTATGTCGATATCTTCGATGGCGGCCCGACGGTGACGGCACGCACCGACCAGGTGCGCAGCGTACGCGATGCGGTGGCCGTGCGCGTGACGGAACTCGCCGCCGAAACCGATGAACGCTTCAGCCGCGCGCTGCTCGCCCGTGGCCGGTTGACCGATTTCCGCAGCTGGATCGGCCATGTCGCCGCAGCGCCGGGCGGGATCATCCTGCCCGCCTGCGAAGCGCACGCCATGGGTATTACGCCAGGAGACGAACTCCGCCATGTCGACTGCTGAACTGTTTTCCATCGATCCGTGCACCGCTGAGGTCATCTGGCAGGGCGGCGCCGGCGATGTCGGCGCCGCGGTGGCGCGGGCGCGCGCGGCGCTGCCCGGGTGGGCGCTGGCCTCGCTCGATAAGCGCATCGCGGTGGTGCGCGCCTTCAAGGCCGTGGTGCAGGAGCGGGCGGAGGCGTTTGCACGATTGATAGCGATCGAAACCGGCAAGCCGTTATGGGAAACCAAGACCGAAGTCGCCAGTGTTGCCGCCAAGGTCGATATCTCGATTCAGGCGCAAGCCGAGCGAACGGGGTCGCGGACCGGCGAGGTCGGCGGCGTGCGCCAGGTGCTGCGCCACAAGCCGCACGGCGTGCTGGCGGTGCTTGGGCCCTATAATTTCCCGGCGCATCTGCCTAATGGTCATATCGTCCCGGCGTTGCTGGCGGGGAACACGATCGTCTTCAAGCCGTCCGAACTGACTCCGGCGGTCGCCGATTTCATGGCCGACTGCTGGACGGTAGCGGGGCTGCCGGCGGGCGTGCTCAATATCGTTCATGGCGGCGGCGACACCGGGCACGACCTCGCGGCAGCCGATATCGATGGCCTGCTGTTCACCGGATCGGCGCACGTCGGCGCGGCGCTGGCCCGGCAATTTGCAGCGACGCCGGGCAAGGTGCTGGCGCTGGAGATGGGCGGCAACAACCCGCTTATCGTCTGGGACACCGCACCCGACACGCTGGATGCCGTGGCGGCGCTGGTCGTGCAATCGGCCTATCTTTCGGCGGGACAGCGCTGTACCTGCGCACGGCGGCTAATCGTACGTGATGGTGACGAAGGGCCATTGCTCGACCGGGTGACGGCGCTGATCGACCGCATCATTATCGGCGCGCCGTTCGATGATCCGCAGCCGTTCATGGGCCCGGTGATCGCCAACCGCGCCGCCGATGGTCTTGTTGCCGGCGCCGTCGCCTTGGTGGCGCAGGGCGCGCGCGTCATCCGCCCGCTCGACCGGCTGCGGCCCGACCGGCCCTTTCTTACGCCCGCGCTGTTCGATATCACCGGCCTGCCGGGCCTGCCCGATGCCGAATTGTTCGGGCCGTTCCTGCAACTCACGCGCGTGGCGGATTGGGACGCGGCCATCGCTGCCGCCAATGCCACGCAATTTGGCCTGTCGGCGGGGCTGATTGGCGGCGATGCAGCGCTCTATGACCGCTTCTGGACGGCTTCCCGCGCCGGGGTCGTCAACTGGAACCGCCCGACCAACGGTGCCGCGTCGAACGCGCCGTTCGGCGGCATCGGCCTGTCGGGCAACCATCGCCCCAGCGCCTATTATGCCGCGGATTACAGCGCCTGGCCGGTGGCGAGCCTCGAAGCCGATGCACCGGAAGGCAGCATTGCGACCGGGCTCTCGGCGTGATCTGCGAAATCAATTTCGACGGCCTCATTGGCCCGACGCATAACTATGCCGCCTTGAGCTTCGGCAATCTCGCCAGCGCGGCAAACGCCGGTGCCACCAGCCGCCCGCGCGACGCGGCGCTGCAGGGGTTGGCAAAGATGCGCTTCGCGATGGACCTCGGGCTGGCGCAGGGCTTGCTGCTGCCGCACGAACGCCCCAACACCCCCTGGCTGCGCAGCATAGGCTTTGCCGGCAGCGACGCACAGGTCTGTGCCGCCGCGCATGCCGCCGACCCGCGGCTGTTCGCGCAGGCCTGTTCGGCATCGTCGATGTGGACCGCCAACGCCGGTACCGTCTCGCCCGCCAGCGATTGCGGCGATGGCCGCACCCATGTCAGCACTGCCAACCTGTCGCGGATGACCCACCGCAGCCTCGAACATGCCGAAACCGAAGCGCAGTTGCGGTTGGCCTTTGCCGATCCGGCCTTCGCCGTCCATGCCGCCGTGCCGGCAACTTTCGGCGACGAAGGCGCGGCCAACCACATGCTGCTGACTGCCCGGCACGGCGAACCCGGTCTAGAAGTCTTTGTTTATGGCGAGGAAGGCGGCAAATTTCCGGCCCGCCAGAGCCGCCGCGCCAGCGAGGCCGTCGCCCGCCGCCACGGCCTTGCGCCGGAGCGCACGCTGTTCGTGGCGCAAAGCCAGACGGCCATCGATGCCGGCGCCTTCCACAATGATGTCGTTGCGGTTGCCAATGAAAATGTCCTGTTCGCCCATGAACAGGCCTTTGCCGACATGGCCGCGCTCAAGGTCGATCTCGCCCGGTTGCTGCCGCAAGCGGTCGTCGTGGAAGTCACTGCCAGCGCGGTCAGCCTCGCCGATGCCATCCGCTCCTATCTGTTCAATTCGCAGCTCGTCACGGTTCCGGATGGCAGCATGGCGCTGATCCTGCCGATGGAAGCGCACGACTGCGCCCCGGTAAAGGCCTGGCTCGACAGCCTCGTCGCCGGAAACGGCCCGATCCGCGCCGTGCACTATGTCCAGGTGCGCGAATCGATGCGCAACGGCGGCGGCCCGGCCTGCCTGCGGCTGCGCGTGGTGGCCAACCCGGCGACGGTCGACCCGCGCTTCCTGCTCGATGCCGCCAAGGCCGACCGACTCGAAGCGCTGATCGCGGCGCAATGGCCGGAAGCCATCGGGCCGGACGACCTCGGAAACCCTGATCTGTGGGCGCAGGCCTGGGCGGCGCGGCGGGCGTTGCTGGCCGAATTGGGCTTCTAGGCTCGGTTGCCACAGAACGACAGGTTCTACGGTAGACCACATTGTATGACAATTGACAGTATTTCTGTTTAGTATAGTCTCAACGGCATGAGACTTGCTGCCACCACCACCGACGAAGCGCCGTTCCCGACCGCGCTCGACGCCCTGACTTTTCGGTTCGAGGACCTGCCGCGCCAGTTGCGCCGCATTATCGACGACGCCCTGCATGGCCATGATCTTGGCCGCACGCAATGGCGCCTGCTCGCCTATGTGCTGCGCCGCGAAGGCATGACCCAGACCGAGCTGGCGCGCTGTCTCGAAGTCGAACGCGCCAGCGTCGGCCAGGCGATCGACGCGCTCGAACGCAAGGGCCTGCTCGCCCGCCAGCAAAAGGACGGCGACCGCCGCGTCTGGTGCATCATCGCGACGCCGCGCGCCCGCGCCCTGCTTGCCGAGCTGCGTGTCGTCGTCGATGAAGTCTATGCCCAGATGTTCGCCGGCTTTTCAGCGGCCGAAATCGCTGCGCTCGGCGGCTATCTCGACCGGATCGCCGGCAACATCCGCGCCTGAAGGGAACCGCCGCATGGCCAGCCTGTCGCTTGAACCGCTCGCGGCGCTCGATCCGGCGCGGTCCGACCGCTTCGCCGATGGTTCGGTGAATGCCGTCTTCGACCGGCTGCGGCGCGAGGCGCCGGTGCATTTCTGCGCCGCCAGCCAGTTTGGGCCCTATTGGTCTGTCAGCCGCTATCACGACATCGTCGAGATCGAGAGCCAGCCGCTGCTGTTCTCCTCTCAGGCCCGGCACGGTGGCGTGTCGATCATCGACGTCAACCCGAATGACAGCGCCGGGTTCGAATCCTTCATAATGATGGACCCGCCCGATCATGCCGGGAAACGCCGTGCCATCGCGCCGGCCTTTGCCCCGTCCGAAATGACGCG
>JBMOFG010000082.1:0-7397 GCA_049314415.1 Polymorphobacter sp. | reverse complement strand
CGTCGGGGGCGAGCGCCGCAGCGATATCGTCACGTGACACGCCTGCGGCGCCGAGCGCGCCCTTTACCCGCCCTGCGCCGAAACCGCGCGCGCTCAGGTCCCGAAGCTTGGAGGCGGCATAGGCACGATCATCGACATAGCCGAGCGTAACGATCCGCGCGACGAGGCTATCGATGTCGGCGGGTTCTGCGGGCGTCCACCGGCGCTCGCCCAACTTGCGCTGCAGATAGCGCCGCAGTTTTGCTGCCGTCGTTGCATAGCGCGCGGCATAGCTGACCGCGAGTTCCTGCAACTGCCCCGCATCGATCGGCCGGGCCTCGCGGGGCTTATATTCGCGCGGCTTGCGCTCGCGCTTTTTGCGGCGTTGGCCAGCCGGTGCATCAGGGTCATCGCCGCCGTCATCATCCATCATGCCTTGTTTGTGCCATGTTCGGGCCGGATTTTAAACGCTCCCGTCTGCGAAAGCTTCGCGGCTGGACATGGCATGTCTGTGCCGCGTGGTGGCCAACACTGGCGGCGGGGTCGATAGAGGGAGTGAAGGGCTTGCACACGGGCCTGACGACATTGGCGTCAACGCCGACATTCGATTCGCTGGCCCGCCGCCGCGCGTCGTTCGGCACGCTGGGTGAAGCCCTTGATTACGCAGGGCTGGGTGAAAAGGGCATGAATTTTCATGATGCCCGCGCCGATCTCGTTCGCCCCTACCCCTATGCCGAACTCGCCGCCGAAGCCCGCGCCCGCGCGTGCCGCCTCGTCGCTGCGGGTATCCAGCCCGGCGATCGCATCGCGCTGATCGCCGAAACCGGGCCGGGCTTTGCCGCTGCCTTTTTTGCCGCCATTTATGCCGGCGCATTGCCGGTGCCGCTGCCGTTGCCGACCAGTTTCGGCGGGCGTGAAGCCTATGTCGACCAGATTGCCACGCAGCTGCGCAGCTGCGACCCGAAAATGGTGTTGTCGCCAGAAGGCCTGTTCGCGATGGTGTCGCAATCGGCGCAGGGCCTGTGCGCCGCGCATGACTGGGCGGTCTATTTCGCCGAGCCGGCCCCCGATGTGGCGCTGCCCAAGGCCAAGCCGACCGATATCGCCTATCTGCAATATTCGAGCGGTTCGACGCGCTTTCCGCACGGTGTCGCCGTTACCCATGAAGCGCTGCTCGCCAACCTTGCCGGCCATGCGCATTGCATGGAAGCGGGCGACGGCGACCGTGTCGTATCGTGGCTGCCCTGGTATCATGACATGGGCCTCGTCGGCTGCATGCTGGCGCCGCTCGCCAACCAGATTTCGGTCGATTATCTGGCGACCGAGGATTTTGCGCGCCGGCCGCTGTCGTGGCTGACGCTGATCAGCCGTAACCCGGGCAAGACGCTCAGCTATTCTCCAACCTTCGGTTACGATATCTGCGCGCGGCGGATTTCGGCATCGATCGATGTCGCGGCGCGCTTTGATCTGTCGCGCTGGCGGGTGGCCGGCAATGGCGCTGACATGATCCGACCCGAAGTCATGCAGGCTTTTGTCGATGTCTTTGCTGCTGCCGGTTTCAAGGCGAGCGCCTTTTTGCCCAGCTATGGCCTGGCCGAAGCGACGCTGGCGGTTTCGATCATGCCGCTTGGCGAAGGCATAGTTTCGGACCTGATCGATGAACGCACCTTGTCCGGGGGCACCGGCGGCCGCATCGATGCGCGCCAGCCGACCCGCTTCCGCGCCATCGTAAATTGCGGCAAGGCGGTGCCGGGACTGACGATCGAAATCCGCGATGATACCGGCGCTGTATTGCCTGACCGCAAGATCGGCCGGGTTTTCGTGCGCGGTCTCGGGGTCATGGCGGGCTATTTCCGTGACGAGGAAGCCACGACTGCGGCCCTGTCGGCCGATGGCTGGCTCGATACCGGCGACATGGGATATCTGTCGCAGGCATCAATCTTCATCGTCGGCCGGGCCAAGGACATGATCATCATCAATGGCAAGAACCATTGGCCGCAGGATATCGAATGGGCGATCGAACAATTGCCCGGCTTCAAGGCCGGTGACATCGCCGCCTTTGCCATCACCACCCCTTCAGGCGAAGAATCGCCTGCCGTGCTGGTGCAATGCCGCACGACGGATGTCGATGAACGCGCCTCGCTGCGCGAGGCGATCCGTAGCAAGGTGCGCGCCATTACCGGCATGACCTGTGTCGTCGAACTGGTGCCGCCGCGTACGCTCCCCAAGACGTCGAGCGGCAAGCTGAGCCGGTCGAAGGCGCGGTCGCAATATCTGTCGGGTGAGATTCAGCCCTTCGATGTCGCGGCCTAGTCGCAGCGCGGTCGGTGGGCAGCGCAGCAGCGCACCGACTCACGCAAGACCGGACGGCGGGACGAGGCGGCCTTGGCGCCTTGAACCCGTCCGAGCTCAGCATGGGTTTTGCCCATGCCCGTTGTTTCTTTCTGCCATACACCCACAATGACCATCGCCATCACCGGCGCCACCGGCTTTGTCGGTAATCGCGTTGTCGCGCTGGCCAAGGCCCCCTTGCGCGCCGTCGCCCGTCGGTCGCAGCCCGCCCGCCCGGGTGTCGCATGGATAGCCGGTGACCTTGCCGACACGCCCGCACTCATCCGGCTGTGCGAGGGCGCCAGCGCCGTCATCCATATTGCCGGTGTCGTCAGCGCCCCCGACCGTGCGGGTTACGATGCCGGTAATGTCGCCGGTACGGCCGCTATGCTTGCTGCTGCCAGGGACGCCGGAGTGGCACGCTTTGTTCATGTCTCGAGCCTCGCCGCGCGCGAACCACAGCTGTCGATGTACGGCGCGTCGAAGGCCAAAGCCGAAGCGCTGGTTGCGGACAGCGCGCTCGATTGGGTGATTGTCCGGCCGCCGGGGGTCTATGGTCCCGATGATCGCGAGATGCTCGACATCTACAAGCTGGCGATGCTCGGGCTCTATGTCGCGCCGCCGGGGCGGATGTCATTGATCCATGTCGATGATCTGGCGCAGGCGCTGCTGGCGCTCGCTGGTGGCGGACCGTCGCGGCAGACGCTCGAGATCGATGATGGCGCGGCGGGCGGCATTGCGCATGCTGATTTCGCTCGGGCCATCGGCACTGGTCTTGGCAGGGGCGTGCGGGTCATGCCCTTGCCACTGTCGATGCTCCACCTTGCTGCCCGGCTCGGTATGTCGGCCAAGCTGACCCGCGACCGCGCCAACTATATCGCCCATCCCGATTGGGTGGCGCGCGGCGGTAATGCGGCACTGGCGGAGCTGTGGGTGCCGCAGGTCGGGCTTGCCGCCGGGGTGGCCGATACGATCGCCGGCTATCGCGCCAAGAGCTGGCTCTAGCCCAGCAGCTTGGAGAGCACGAACACCACAAAGGTCAGGATCAGGCCAAAAATGAACACCTGATACGCCATCGCCAGATAGCGGTATTTCTTTTGCTTCAGCACCTGGCCGAGCTGGTAGACATCGCGCGCCATCGCTTGGCGGATGCGGGCGTCGTTGCAATTGATAACATCGAGTTCGGCGACGAATTCGGCTTCAGAAAGATTGGTGAAGGCGCCGAAGAACAGGATGTTGGGTGGCTGTGGCGGCCCTTTGGACTTTTTGGCGCCGAACGCCGGCACGACCGCCAGCATGCACAGGACGGCGGCCAGCGACGATGACGCCGCGAGCGTGAGCATCGGCAGCGTCATCGCGCTGCCTTCGCGCACCACCAGCGCAAAGATCACCGAATTGACCCCGATCAGGATGTTGGCTTTTTGGTCGGCCATCGCCGACAGCGTGACATGGTGCGCCTGCATGGTGCGCAGCAGATGGATAGCATTGGGGTGTGTTTCTTCCACGGCTGGTGAAGCCATGACCCCCGTGTCGGTATCGATGTTTGTGTCCATTCCGCCCCCGATTGTGGCAGTATCATCACACTGCAACGCCACAAACTGCAAGCCCCGCGTTGTGGCGCACTTGGCCCCGCTTTGGCCATTTTGTGCTGCCAAAGCGCTGATCCTGCCATAATGAGCGGCGCCAACGCGCCACCGGGAGTGATGATGACCGCACCTGCCACCGATCGGGCCTCTGTCTATGTCCGCATCATTGAGCTGATCGAGCCGCTGAACCCCAAGAAGGTTGCGCTCACTGAAAATACCAGTTTTGCCGGCGATCTGGAGATGGATTCGCTGACCGTCATGGATCTGGTCGCCAGCATGGAAGACGAATGGGACATCGTCATGCCATTGAACATGCTCCCCGATCTTGAAACCATCGGCCAGGTTGCCGATGCCGTGACAAAGCTGGTGTCGAAATGAGCGATCTGTTTTCGAAGTTCGACGGGCTGATCAACGAACGCGCCGATCTGCTCGCCAATGGCGTGCGCGACCCGTTCGCCATCGTCATGCAGGAAGTGAAGTCGCCTACCGTCGCGATCATCGACGGCAAGGAGACCATCCTGCTCGGCACCTATAATTACATGGGGATGACCTTCGACCCCGATGTCATCGCAGCCGGCAAGGAAGCGCTGACCAAATTCGGCGCCGGCACGACCGGCAGCCGCGTCCTCAACGGCACCTACCAGGGCCATAAGGAATGCGAAGACGCCCTCAAGGACTTCTACGGCACCGAGCACGCCATGGTGTTTTCGACCGGGTACCAGGCCAATCTCGGCATGGTGGCGACGCTGGCGGGCAAGGGTGACTTCATCATCCTCGATGCCGACAGCCATGCGTCGATCTATGATGGCTGCTATCTCGGCAACGCCGATATCGTGCGCTTCAAGCACAACAGCGTCGAGGATCTCGAAAAGCGCCTGCGCCGCCTGCCGCCCGAAGCCGGCAAGCTCGTCATCCTCGAGGGCGTCTATTCCATGCTCGGCGATATCGCGCCGCTGAAGGAACTTGTCGCCGTTGCCAAGGCGCATGGCGCGATGGTGCTCGTCGACGAAGCCCATGGCATGGGCTTTTTCGGCGAGAACGGCCGCGGCGTCTACGAAGCTGCCGGCGTTGCCGATGATGTCGATTTCGTCGTCGGCACCTTTTCCAAATCAGTTGGCACCGTCGGCGGCTTCTGCGTTTCGAACCACCCCAAGTTCGAAATCCTGCGCCTTGTTTGCCGGCCCTATACCTTCACTGCCTCGCTGCCACCGGCCGTTGTTGCCTGCGCCGCGACCTCGATCCGCAAACTAATGCACGCCGGCGACAAGCGCGCCCGGTTGTGGGACATGACCCGCAAGCTGCATGGTGGCCTCAAGGCGCGTGGCTTTCGCCTCGCCACCGAAACGCCCGAAAGCGCCATCGTCTCAGTGCTGATGCCCGACCAGGAGACTACGGTGCGCATGTGGCAGGCGATGCTCGAACTCGGCGTTTACGTGAACATGTCGCGGCCACCCGCGACACCTGCGGGCGTATTTTTGCTGCGTTGTTCGTTGTGTGCCGAACATTCGGCGGCACAACTCGATACCGTTCTCGAGCGTTTTGCGATGGCCAGCGCAGCAGTTGGCCTGTTCGCCGAAGCGGCTGAATAGGCCGGCTTGCCATTCTGGACTGATCGGTCCTAAAATGCAGGCATGGCTCGTCCCATAGCATTTGATCGCGATGTTGCGCTGCAGGCGGCGATGCGGCTGTTCTGGCAAAAGGGCTATCAGGCGGCAGCGTTGCCTGATTTATTGGCCGCGATGGCGATGAGCCGCAGCAGCCTGTACGCGGCCTTCGGCGACAAACGGCACTTGTTCATCGCCTGCCTCGACCGTTTTGCCGAAACAACCCGCGAACTCTTGTCCCGCGCCCGTGCCGGCCGGCCGCCGCTGGCGGCGTTGCGGCATTTCTTCGACCGCGGATTTCAGGGTGATCGTGCCGACGCCGCGCTGGGGTGTCTGCTGGTCAGTACCGTCACCGAACTTGCCGGCGTCGATGATGATCTTGTTGCCATCGCCAGCGCGCATCTTGCCCGCATCGAAACCGATTTCGCCGACTGTCTGGTCGCCGCCGGTCGGCCCCCGGCGCGCGCCGCCGAACTCGCCAGCTTTCTCATGCTGGTGAACGAAGGCCTGCGCGTCGGCAGCCGCCGGCCACTGCCGTGCCACGACCATCTCGCCCGAATCGAAACCGTCTTTGCCCTTTTGAAGGACGCCGCATGACCAGCGCCCCGTTGCCGAAGAAATTTGTCACGGTGCACGGGCGCCGCATCGCTTATGCCGAGGCTGGGACGGGTGCGCCGATCGTGCTGCTGCACGGCAATCCGACGTCGAGCTATCTATGGCGCAATGTCATCCCGCACCTTGCCGGGCTGGGCCGGGTCATCGCCCCCGATCTGATTGGCCAGGGCGATTCGGAAAAGCTGCCGGTATCGGCGGGGCCCGGGCGCTACAGTTTCGGTGTTGCCTATGACTATCTCGCTGGCCTGCTCGAAACCCTTGGCGTTGATGACCGCGTAACGCTGGTCGTGCATGATTGGGGCAGTGCGCTTGGTTTCCACTGGGCGCACAACCATCCCGACAAGGTGCGCGGCATCGCCTATATGGAGGGCATCGTCTGCCCGATTTCGTCCTGGGATGATTGGCCGGCGGCGGCGCGCGGCATCTTTCAGGGCTTTCGGTCGGCCAAGGGCGAGGATCTGATCCTCAAGCGCAACATGTTCATCGAAGCGGTGCTGCCGTCATCGATCATGCGGCAACTCGATCCTTTGGAGATGGACCAGTATCGCGCGCCATTCCCGGCCGAGGACGACCGCCAGCCGACGCTCGACTGGCCGCGCCAGATCCCTATCGCCGGTGAACCCGCAGCGATGGTGGCGCTCGTGCAGGCCTATGCCGACTGGCTGGCACACAGCCCGGTGCCCAAGCTGTTCATCAATGCCGATCCGGGTTCGATCCTTATCGGCCCCCAGCGTGAATTCTGCCGTACCTGGCCGAACCAGACCGAAGTGACCGTAGCGGGAACGCATTTCATCCAGGAAGATTCGCCCCATGCCATTGGCGAGGCGGTAGCGTCCTGGCTACAGCGCCTCGATTGAAGGAACCGCGCATGACCGACATTGCCGTTTATGTGATCGCCAATCTGGTGGTTACCGATGCCGAAACCTATCGCCTGTATGAAAAAGGCTTTTTCCCGCTGCTCAGGCGCCATGGTGGCAGCTTCATCACCTATGATGATGCGCCGCTCAATTTTGAAGGCAGCGCGCCGCGCCCGGGCAGGATGATCCTGTTCAGCTTTCCCAGCGAGGCAGCAGCGCGTGGCTGGTACGACGATGCCGATTATCAGCGCTTGTCGGACCATCGTCGCCAGGGCACGCGGCTGGAGTTTCTCACGATGGTGCGTGGCCTGCCACCGCGCATTTAGCGCCGTCGGCTGCTGCCGATTGGTCGAACAATGCCCCGCGCCTGTTAGGCTCAGGACTCATAACCAGAACAGGACGGTTGCGGCGAGAGCGACGGCGGA